>JAUVES010000031.1 GCA_030594675.1 Candidatus Nanohaloarchaea archaeon | reverse complement strand
GAAGACTTCTCTTCTTGATTACATCAGAGGTACTTCAGTCGCAGCAAAGGAAGCAGGCGGCATAACACAACATATCGGTGCAACAGAGATACCTATATCACAGATAAATAAGATCTGCAAAAAACAGATGCAGGCCATGAACCTCAACCTTAAGTTCCCGGGGCTTCTCTTCATAGACACACCAGGCCATGCAGCATTCTCGCTTTTAAGAAAAAGAGGTGGAACCCTGGCAGATATAGCAATACTTGTAATAGATGTCACAGAAGGCTTCAAGCCCCAGACAGATGAGTCATTGACAATACTAAAGCAATACAAGACACCTTTCATAATCGCCGCAAACAAGGTAGATAAGCTATCAGGGTGGCAGAAACAGAAAGGCGCATGCTTCAAAGATACCTATGACTGCCAGAGGCCGGATGTAAAAGAGGCCCTTGATACAGCCATATACAAGCTGATAGGCCAGCTCTATGACAGGGGATTCTCAGCAGAGCGCTTTGACAGGATAGAAGACTTCACAAAGCAGATATCAATAATACCTATATCAGCAATAAATGGTGAAGGTGTCTCAGACCTTCTCACAGTCCTGTCAGGAATAACGCAGAAATTCCTGGAAAAAAAGCTTGAAATAGATCCTAATGGTCAAGGGAAAGGCACAATTCTTGAAGTAAAAGATGTAAAAGGCTTAGGGACGACAATTGATGTAATACTTTATGACGGTCTCATCCGCACAGGAGATACTCTCATAATCGGAAATCCCGGAGGAGCCAGAATAACAAAGGCAAAAGCACTCCTGAAGACAAATCCTATGAAAGAGATAAGAGTGGAAAAGCAGTTCAAGTCATACTCTGAAGTTGCTGCAGCTGCAGGCCTCAAGATATCTGCATCAGACCTTGAAGGTATAATCGCAGGAGTCCCGGTACGAGCAGTGCATAATCCTGCAAATATAGATGACATAAAAGAGGAGATAAACAAAGAGATAGAAAGCATAGAAATTGAGACAGAACATGAAGGTGTAATAGTGAGGACAGATACGATAGGCAGCTTGGAAGCTATGGTAAAAGTATTGTCAGACCTTGAAGTGCCTATAAAAAAAGCAAAGATTGGCCATGTATTAAGAAAAGATATAATGGAATTAAAAGCAGTGAATGAAAAATACAGAATTGTCTTCGCCTTCAATGTAGATGTAATGCCTGAAGCGGAAAAAGAGGCAAAAGACAACAGAACAACAATATTCAAAGAGGACATCATATACCGTCTTCTTGAAAAATATGAGGAATACCAGAAATGCATTGAAGAAAATAAAAAACTTGCAGTCCTGAAAAACATAGTTCGTCCAGCTCACATAAGACAGGTACAGGGCTACATATTCAGGCAGTCAAAGCCGGCAATAGCAGGATTTGATATAGTGGCAGGCATTCTGACAGAAGGGGTGCCTGTAATGAAGCGCGACGGAACTGTGATAGGAAGAGTCAATCAGCTGCAGGAAAACGGCAAGAATGTAAAGGAATGCAGGATCGGTTCAAGAGTTGCAGTATCAATAGACAGTGCAACAATCGGAAGAAATCTGAAAGAAGGTGATGAGCTTTTCACAGCAGTATCAAAAAATGACTATCGTGCCCTGAAAAAGAACATAGATATCCTCTCAGACAACGAGAAGAATGCCTTGGAATCAATAAGAGAGATAATGGTCAAAAAAGACAGACTGTGGGATATTGGTTAATAATAATATATATAAAACTGATGTATAAAGGTATAGTAAGGTTTTTATTATGGACAAGAACGAAAAAATAGGATTTCATAAAGGAGCACTTGACTGTCTTGTAAAAGAGCGTGCTGAGCTTGCAAGAATACTCTCAATTGTAGATGCGCTAATACAGATGCACACAAAATCACTCGCAGATGAAGGTGTTGACATAAAAGCAGAGCTTGAAAAGGCAAGGAATGTATCTCAGAATACGCAGCAGCAGGCAGGAACAGCACAGCCGCAGCAAGATGACAATTTTGTCAATATAGACTCTGCAATGCAGGACGCAAAAAAGAATTTCTGATAGTTTTTTTATTTTTTTTATTCTTCTTTATTTTTATTTTTTTTGATTCGATAGATATATGGCTAATCTGCAATTTTCGAGATGTTTTATATCCAGAAGACTTAACATCCCAGATTTTAGTTAATTATATATGCAACTTGCCACCTATTTATCAATATGGTAAAATCATCAGTTTCTAAAGTTTCAAAAAATAAAGCAGCCCCAATCATAGATATAGAAGAACAGCCAGAAATAGAAGAGTCAAAAAATGTAGATATGCTCAGCATGATAAAAAGCGTTCTTAAGCTTCTTGAAAAAGAGCACACTAATGTAGGTCAGCTCAAAAAAGAGATAAACAAAAGCAAGGAATCTTACAAAAACTCTATCTTATCACAGAAAAAAGATTTATCTTCAGAAAAAACAGTTTCAAAAAACCTTGAAAAATCAGTTAAGAAAATAAATTCAAAGTTTGATAAAGTAGAATCAGAACTGAATGCTGGCATTTCAAAAATAAATAATCTCTGCAAAAGCATAACACCGATAATTGCAAAGTATGACAAGAACAGTGAAAAGCAACTGAACGCCCACTTCAAGAAATTTGAAGTATACTCAAAGTCCATTGAAGATGATATAGAGGCAAATCAGAATGAAAATCACAAGCTTCTGGACAGCGCTCTTGACACAATTAACAATTTCATAAAAGAGCAGGAAAACTTAAAGGCGCTTGATGATGAAAAGAACACAAAAGACCACAGGCATATGAAAGCAGACATAAATATTATGAAAGAGGAATTCATAACAATAACAGATGAATACGGTAGGATTGAAAAAGACATAAATGAGATCAGGACCTCAGAGCTTAAAAAAGAAGAGACTCACATAGTAAAGATAATAACTGATCTGAAGAAAGATATAAAAAATATAGACAAAGCAATAGACAGCGAAAAACTCAATATAAAACGAGTCGTTGCAGATATCATAGATGCACAGAAAAGATATGTTCGCACAAACATGGAAATCTCAAAAAAATATGTTGATACTAATCTAAAGCATCTCTGCGAAAAGATAGAAGATCTCTCATCAAAAAACAGGCAGCTTATAAATATAATTGAGCAGAAGGAAAAGACTTATGATGCAGAAAAAAAGAACACAATAGACACACAAGCAAAAAAGATAGATGATTTTATATCTGGATTGGACAATTTCCGCGCTGAGAATGACAGGCAGATAACTAATACATTATCGCAGGCTCTTGATGAACTCAAAAACAGGCAGGATGAGATCTACAAAGAAAAGCTTCACGAGTTCACAGAACTTTTAACCCTATTCAGCCAGCGTGATGATGAAAGAGAAAAAAGAGTATCAAATATTCTCAAAAGGATGGAGCGTGCTTTGACAATCTTGGAAGTAAAAGCCCAGACTCCCGGAATTCTTGAAAAGAATGTACGAGACGAGCTAGACGAGATGATATCTGAACTAAAGCAGATGCAGAGCAGTTGATTTAAAATTCTTTGGTTAATTACATGATTGATAGAGTTATATATGATGCCATAATCCCTATCTTAGATAATTTTTAAAAAGACGAATCCTAAAATAAAAACAGCAACTTAACACCAATTATTAAGATAGTGACTTCATCCCAAAGGGATGAATGTCGCTCACGCCTCGAGGGAGTCCCCTCGGCATTGAGGCAGTCGCCTCACTCGCAAACAGTCCTGAAACCGACAGGTATCTTCATACCAGCCCTTCTTATAGCCTCTTTTGCAGCAACTTCATACTTTTTGTTTGTCCTTATAGTAAGGATTGGTTTAAACTCATGCACTCTTGCAGCACGGCCGATTGGCTTGCCGAATGGTTTTTTCATACCATTGTAGAATCTATCTGCCTGAGCAACAGCAGCCTGTGCATGCTCTCTAAGAATATTATGTGGATATACGCGCACCTTGACATGATATTCAGTGCCTGCAATCTTCCTCATATAAGAATTTGCGGCGACACGAAGCGATTCCAGTGCATTGTGCCTTATCTGGACATCTTTTGTAGGAACAAGCGAAAATGTCAACTCAAAATCACCAGTCGTATTACCCATATTAAATTTATTGATCTTAAGACCAGGAATACCTTTGATGAAATTCTTCTTGTGCACAGTCTTTGCAGTTCTTGTATAAGGTCTCTTTTTAAATGTTCTGTCTGTTCTTGCAGGTCTAAGTCCCATAAAATATCACCATAATCTTATAAAAACCCCAGAAATAGGTTTTAATTCACTAACTGATAACGGATATTAAGCAAAAAGCTTTTTAAAGGTTTTGTCTGATTACGGAATATACTATATCTATATTATTTATAAAGATATTTTCTCACTCATCAAGCGGCAGATGCTCAACCTCAACACCAACATCCTTGAAATAGTCCATAGCCATCTCATCAGCATACTCATTTGCATAATATACTTTCTTTATTCTCGCATTTATGATCATCTTAGCGCAGATTATACAGGGTGAATGCGTACAGTAAAGAACCCCGCCTTCAGTAGATGCACCTCGAAGTGCAGCCTGTATTATTGCATTCTGCTCAGCATGCACAGCCCTGCAAAGCTCATGCTTCTCGCCTGAAGGGATATTATTCTGCTTGCGATAGCATCCGATGTCAAGGCAGTGTTCCATACCTGCAGGAGCGCCATTGTATCCTGTAGAGACAATATGCTTGTCTTTGACAATGACAGCACCAACATTATTGCGAAAGCATGTAGACCTCTGCGATACCACATGAGCAATCTTCATGAAATATTCATTTATTGGTATTCTTTCTATCTTGTCCATAACAAAAATAGTCTAAGAAATTATATAAGTTCTTTGTTAAATACACAAGTATCACTAATAAGGGTTCACAAACATTTAAACATCTACAGAACAATCTATTATCTGATGATTATGGCTGGAAAATTATTTGAAAATAGTATAAATATCGGACCCGCATCTAACCCGGTAGAAGTAAATATGGATGCCTACGCCGAAGCTTTTGAAGGCAAATATTTAAGGTTTTTTATAACTGCATATAATGAATCTATGCTAAAATATGCAGCAATCCAGACAACCGCCCTTCCATGCGTTGTGCTCGGAAGACCGGAAGGAGGTATTGAAAGATATGTCGGGCCAGCTGAGACACCGGATGGAAGGATTGGTGCAATTGTCCATTTATGGATGGATAAAGATACAACGCAAGAAGATTTTGAATACGAGATGTCAGCAAAGGGCAGGCAGGGAACTCTTGTAGTTCCGACAGCATCAATATATGATGTAGGCAATCCTGATAATATCATAGGTACTTTTGATACAATGGAATCTATCGGTTTCTGCGGAGACGGCTATCAGGAAGTTATTAAAAAATGTATGAATGGAAAAGAACGCAACAATGTAATAAAAATACCAATAATGATTGGTGATTTTTACATAGACCGGTATCTCCCGATAAGGAAAGGTGTCTCAGGAGGTAACCTCTGGTTTTACATAGATGAAAGCCGCCCTGTCGAAGAAGTCCTGTCTAACTTATGGGAAAAAGCCCTCTCTGCAGTTGATAATGCTCCGGGCGTAATCGCACCTTTCGGCATATGCTCAGCAGGGTCAAAAGTAGGCTCAGAGATGGCAGATAAACTTGAAGGTACACCCGAAGGCGATGCTTACAAAAATATAGGCCCAACAACAAACCACGAGCAATGCCCCACATTAAGAGGTAAGATAGTTGGCTCCAAAGTTCCGGAAGGTATAGTAAGTATACCTGAAATAGTGATAGATGGTACAGGTCTGCATACCGTAGAAAATGCGATGAAAGATGTAATCCAGGCTGTTAAGGATATAAGAGGTATTGCGGGCATATCAGCAGGAGACTATGGTGGAGAGCTTGGACCATACAAGATACATCTTAATAAGTTGTTTTAAGCAAGAATGATAGAATAAGGCAGACCATCACGCGCCCCGGTCTTTTCAATGCATCTGCTCGCAACATAATTTCCCATTTTTCCGCATAATCCCGGTTCTGAACCTTTCACAAGCCCATACATAAATCCTGCAGCAAATGCATCACCTACACCTGTAGTGTCCTTTATAACACTTGGTTTATACGCACACATATCCACCACATCATCCCTTGTCCTGACAAGACATCCTTCCCTGCCAAGAGTAACAGCAATTATATCAATGTCATAGTTGTCCATAAGTGTCCTGGATGAAGAAATATAAGATTCTTCTCCAGTAAGCATACCTATCTCATCTTTATTCAGGAACAGTATATCAGTCTCATGTATAAGGTCTTCAATAATGTTCCCTTGCTCAAGTCTTATTTTTCCCTCAGGATTAGTGTAAAGATTTCCCGGTGAGAAGCAGAATTTTTTTGCAGTTCTTGCAAGCTCAAGCTGTGTCATAAGGGAATCATAATAATTCTCGCAGGCGAAGCTTGACGAGAAAAAATATTCCGCATTCCTGATAATATCAAGTGTCTCAGCAGATAATTCATCAATTGAGATTCTATCGTTCACCTCAGGAAACACACATATGCCTCTCTCACCCTCATTATCCAAAAGTACAATACATTGTCCTGAATGCCCGTCTTTGACATTCACCAGCGACTTGACTCCTTCATCTTCCAGACTTTTTATAAGTTCTGTTCCCAGGCCATCATTCCCGACAGCACCCACAAAAGCAGTACTTACATCCAGCTTTGAAAGCCCGAAAATTGTATTTGCAGCAGAGCCACCAGGCGTGCCCTCAAGAATCTTTCCAGAAGTCTCCTGCCCTGGAAGAGGAATTTTTGGAACTGCCCTGTTATCGTCCCAATTAAGAGCACCATAACCAACAACATAATATTTTTTAGTCATAAGAATACTTAGTTCTATTCATTTAAATATTTATCACTGCATTTTACTAACAAACTAAACTTTCCACCAGTTCTTTTTCTTCTGGGCTTCTTCCTTCTTCTTCTTATCGTAAGCATCCCAGTCTTTCTTTAGAAGTTCAGCAGCCTTTTTGAC
>JAUVES010000006.1 GCA_030594675.1 Candidatus Nanohaloarchaea archaeon | reverse complement strand
CCTACAACTTCGGCTCTAAAGACCAACTTGACGTAACATCTCTTGCAGATATAGTCACTTCAGCCATGAACCTAAAATATGTAAAATATAGATACGCGGGTGGCGAAGGTGGCTGGAAAGGCGATGTCACAGACATGATGCTTTCCACAGAAAAGCTTGAGATGTCAGGGTGGAAAGCGAAATATACATCAAGACAGGCAGTAGAACTCACAGTTGAACAGCTTCTCAAAGCGTTCTGATATACAGAAAGATATAAAATAGTATCTGTCGCAAATTTATGATAAAGGGATAGCTATGTCAGAAAACTCAGATTCAGCAGACATCATCACAAAATCTGTAGATTTTATATCAGAAAGCCGCAACAAAATAAAGAACAGCCCATACACACAGAAATACTGGACAATAATCCCGCTTCTCCTAATATTTGCAATAGGTCTGTACATAAGAATACAGTCATTGACGCCTTTATCAGACTGCCTTGATGGTATGGTATGCCTCCAGGCACTAGACCCTTTCTTTATCTACAGGACAAGCCTTGATATGATGAACAACAACTTTCATCTCGTCTTTGATACATTAAGATACTTCCCGACAGGCATGGATCCGCACGCAGCACCACCAGTAATATATTATCTGCCTGCAGTCATGTACAAATTGATTGCCCTTGTCATACCATCTTTATCATATCTGGAATGGGCAAAGTTTTATCCGGCAATTATGGGTGCACTCATGGGTATTACAATATATCTTCTGGGAAAAGAGCTGTTCAATAAAAAAGTAGGGCTTCTTGCAGGTTTCTTAATAGCAGTAAATACATCAACCTTATACAGGACAGCAGCAGGATTTATAGAGAAAGAGCCGACAGCAATTGTATTTATTATCCTTGCAATGTACCTCTTTATCCATGCACTCAATAAAGATTCCACAATTTCAGCGATAAACGCAGGTCTTTCCCTTCTGATAGTAAACCTGTCATGGGGTGGAGCAAACATAATTTTCATAATTTTAAGTATGTTCACAGGTCTTCTGGTATTCCTTAACATGCATCCCCGTTCAATATATAAAATATATCCAGTTATGATGTCGATTGCAATATTGTCTCCAACAATCTTAAAATTGCCAGCACATCTTATCTACACATCTTCATACGCTCTTATGTCCTTTGCAGTTATCGCTTTTGTCATAGCTCGTTACCTTATAGAAAAGAGACAGATTGTAAATGATAAGAACATAAAATATGCAATGCCTATCTTGTCTGTCATCGGTCTTGTTCTTGCACTGATCGGTTCATTTTTCTCAAAGGCTCTTGCCAGCGTTTTCATAACAGTATCACATCTTATGAACTGGTCTGAAGGTGTGGTTGGTTCAACAGTTGCCGAAAACAATCCCGCAAACTGGGCAACCATAAAATCCCAGATAGGAACAGCATACGCATCTAACATAGTCCCACAGCTAGATCCGATAATACCATACCTGTCCCTTAGCATATTTATGATGGTAGGAATTATATTCTTGGTATATAAGGTATATAAGACAAGGGAATGGAAATATATATTCGCTCTTGTCTGGGTAATTGCATCCATATATGCGTCTTTTGCAAGAATTCGTATAATATTCCTGCTAGGTCCACCAGTAGCTCTTGTAGCTGCATATGGCATATATTCCCTGATGCAATATTTCAATAATCTAGAATATGTAAAAAATCTAAAGATAGAGATTTCCGGAATAAATGTGCGTGTCTTAAAAGCAATCCCAATAATTTTCATTGCACTAATACTTATCGTCAATTTCTCAGCAGGATTTGCATTTTCAAAAGGGATAGGTCCCTCTCTTAACAAGAACTGGCAGGATACCTGCCAATACCTCAAGACAGAGACACCACAGGATGCAGTAATCCTTTCATGGTGGGATTATGGATACTGGTTTGAGACAGCAGGTGAAAGAGCATCTGTCGCTGATGGCGGAAATGAGAAGGCAGATGAAATAAACCCAATCCTTGCAAACGGCTTCATAAGCGACAATATCTCAGATCTGAAAGAAGTAATAGAATACTTCCCTGCGGATTATGTCGTTGTAGATTATACCCTGATAGGCAAATTCGCTGCAATGTCAAAGATAGGCCACCATGGCGAGAAAGTAAATAGCTTCATACCTCTCACTTTAGCAAAGACAGTTCCAAAAGACAACATAACAATAATGGCATATCAGCTTGGAACAAACAGCATATATGTCCCTATAGGTCGGAATGGAGAAATTGCAGGAGACATAAAATTCATAACACCGCAGGGCACAGCCTATATGAAAGGTATCTGCACAGAAAATGGATTTTTAGACCTGAATGCCCCGGAACCAGTCTTTGACGCATGCCTCCTCTTCTCAAAATACGGAGTATTCCTACCATATCCGGAAATGGAGGCAGGTCTTTCAAACTTTGCAAAACTGTATCTCTTCGATGGCGTAAATGTTCCATTCCTTGAAAAAGTGTATGATAACACAGAGATAAAGATATTCAAAGTAGTCACAGAAAAAGAGAGCGAAACAATAATAGAGGATACATTTGCCACAGACACCCCACAAGATGATACATCAGAATATAGCACAATCGGAGACAATTCAACAGGTGAAGAGTTATGGACATCCTGACAACAGTCCTTTTGATTTCATTGGTGTCATTTACAGTTACATTTATTATAATCCCTGTATACATAAAAAAAGCAAAAGAGAACGGAATATCTGGGATAGACAAGTATAAGGTTGAAAAAAAAGAAGTTGCAGAATCTGGTGGAATAACAATACTGACAGGATACATAATTGCACTTTTTCTCTTTGTTTATTTTTTCCCGCAGTTTTATCTTGAGACTTTCGTAGTTGCTACATCCATACTTCTTATAACAATGATTGGCCTTATTGATGATTTCTTTGATATTTCCTGGAGAACTAAAAGCCTTCTGCCAATTTTTGCAGCACCCCCACTAATAGTAATTACTGCAGGGGTCACTTCAATGTATATACCTTTTATAGGCCTGTTTGATTTTGGTATTATCTACACATTTCTCTTTATCCCTCTTGCAATAACAGGGGCAGCAAATGCAGTAAATATGGTCGCAGGCTACAACGGCCTTGAGACTGGGTTAGGCATAATAATGGTTTCAACACTTGCAGTAATTGGTTATATCACAGGCAATACAATCGTACTTATTCTGTCCCTACCATTCCTTTTCACGCTTCTCGCATTCTTTTGTTATAATAGATATCCTGCAAAAATATTTCCAGGAGATTCAGGAACATTTTTGATAGGTATAACAATCGCAGCAATTGTTATAATAGGAAACCTTGAACTAGTAGGCACCATACTGTTCATACCATATTTTTTCAATCTTATCCTCTTCATCTTAGCTTATATACACCGTGGGCACAAAAACATGAAAAATGAAAAATTCGGTAAAGTTAATGAAGATGGATACTTGCGCGTGCCACACAAATATTTCCTTCCCTGGTTTGTAGCATCTTTTTCTGATAAGATGACAGAGCAGAGAGCAACCAATATATTATTTGCAACAGAGCTTGTTTTTGCAGTGATATGTATTTCTTTATTTTTATAAGTTTTTAAGATAAATCGTTAATAAATATATATGTGATTCATATGCTTGATGTTGCTGTTATCGGAGTAGGGAACATGGGAAGGGCTCATGCAAGAATATATTATCAGTTAAACAATGTCAATCTTGTCGCAATATCTGATCTTAATGAAACGATAGGCAGAGAAGTAGCAGATAAATTCTCCACAAAATTCTATAAAGATTACAGAGAGATGTTATCAAAAGAGAAGATTGATGCAATATCAATTGTAGTCCCGACCAAGTATCATAAGCAGGTTTCACTATTCTGTATAAAGGAAGGTAAGCATATACTTGTTGAAAAGCCAATAGCAGAAAATATAGAAGATGCGCAGGAGATAATCAATACAGCAGAAAAAAAGGAAATAAAACTGGCGGTAGGTCACATAGAAAGGTTTAATCCGGCAGTCATAGAATTAAAAAAACAGATAGATAAAGGTGTCTTTGGAGATATAATCTCTCTTGTCACGCGCAGGGTCGGTGGCTTCCCCCCCCAGATAAAAGATTCTAATGTAGTAATAGATCTTGCAGTGCATGATATAGATGTCTATAACTATCTTTTAGGCACCCTACCCACAAAAGTAGCAGCAAACACAAGACGTGCTCTTATAAGTCAGAGAGAAGACAGCGCAGAACTTTTCCTGACATACAGCAATACCACCGGATATATACAGGTCAACTGGATAACTCCGGTAAAGATAAGAAACTTAAGCATCACAGGAACAAAAGGATACGCTGAACTTGATTATATATCACAGGACTTGACATTATTCAAGAGTAACTTTGTAGCAAAGACAGTTGATTTTGAAGAGTTTGTAGAAGCATTCGGGTCACCGGAAAAAAATCTTATACACATAAAGAAAGAAGAGCCTCTTAAAAAAGAGCTTGAGAATTTCATAGGCTGCATACTAACAGATAAATATCCTGAAGTGGGTGGCAAGGAGGCAATTGCAGCGCTTAAAATTTGCATGGAAGCACTGGATGCAGGGAAAAAGCAGGGTGTTTTATAAGCACAGATGTGCATAAGCAACTGCATAATCGCCATCATGTGATATACTCACAAGAATCTTGTGCTTATTAGGATCATAATATTTCTTAGTACTCTCATTGCAGATTATATTTACAGTAGGCTTTCCACCATCATCACAGACAATCTCAATCTCAAGAGCCCTTATCTTGCACCCGAAACATTTTGATACAGCCTCTTTTGCCGCAAATTTTCCAGCAAAATGCTGCTCAGGATTCGATTTTTTACATTCCGAAATTTCTCTTGCAGTAAACACTTTTTTATAGAAACTATCTTTATACTGCCCAATTTTCCTAATATCTACAATATCAACACCAATACTGACCGTTTCCATTTCTATCAATTCACTCTTCTTTTTTATCCCATGGGTACCCTTTGCAATACCTGTCCTGCCATGGATATACTTTTTTTACAAGTCCCTTTTCACAAGCAATCTTTGTTGCCTTGCATATAGGTCGTGCAGGATTTCCTGCATAGACCATACCTCCCTTGACATCTTTTGTGACAAAAGAGCCAGCACTCACAATCGCATTCTTCTCAATCTTAACTCCAGGTACAAAAGCGCAACCCGCACCAATTATTGCATAATCTTCTATTGTTATGCCTTCATTGCATCTGCTGCAAGGTGGATGCCTGTCAGAAGTCGTCACAACATTAGGAAATATCCACACGTAATTTCCGATTACAGAATCATCTGCTATAAGTACATACATCTGGGTCTTAAGGTAATTCCCAATCTTTGTATTCTGGGATACCATGCTATATATCCCCATGGAACAATGATGTCCCATCTCGACTCCTTCTCTTATTGTGACATAATGTCCTGTAATGAAATGATCGCCAATTTTTGCGCCAGAATATATTATACAGCCAGACCGTATCACTGCATTCTTGCCGATAGTAAGTTTTGGATGTTCATACTTCTCAGAATCATTGTAATACCCTACAGTAGGTTCTCCAAGAATTGTATTGCTTCCCACAAAAGAATTTTCACCAATTTCAACATTATCATTTATAATTACATTATGCCCAATACATGCATTTTCACCAATTTTTGCATTTTCAGAAATAATGCAGTTTTTCCCAACAACTATACCATTCTTTTCAAATAAAGATGCGTCCATATTATCACATTATATTACCTGTCCACCATCTACACCGATAACCTGCCCTGTCACATAATCTGATGCAGGAGATGCAAAGAACAGCACAACCTCAGCGACCTCTTCAGGAGTGCCTAGTTTACCAAGTGCAATGCCTTCTTTCAGATGCTCAATATAATCATCTTTAAGATGCGCAATCATATCAGTTTGAATAACGCCAGGTGCAATTGCATTGACGCGGATTCCCATCTTACCAAGCTCCTTTGCAGCAGAATAAGTCATGCCTATCAACCCAGCCTTGCTGGCAGCATAATTTACTTGTCCTGCATTTCCACGCCGTCCAATAATGGATGATATATTTACTATCTTTCCATACTTTTCTCTCATCATCATCTTTACCGCATATTTCATGCATAAGTAAGGCCCTTTGAGGTTAGTGTCTATAACATCATCCCACATATCATCTTTCATCATGAGCAAGAGGCTGTCTTTTAGTATCCCTGCATTGTTCACAAGTATATTCACCATACCGAATTCGTCCTTTATCCTGCCAAACATCTCCTTGACTTCTTCAGGATTTGATACATCAGCTTTTATGACAAGTGCCTTAACACCAGCACCTTCCACAATTTCTGCAGTCTCTTTTGCACCATCCTCGCTTGTATTATAGTTTATGACCACATCTGCACCTGCCTCAGCAAGCCTGATAGCTATAGCTTTCCCAATCCCACGGCCAGCACCAGTTACAAGTGCAGTCTTTCCTTTCAATAACATAGAATTCATATTTCAATCACCTAAATAATTTATCTTCTGATGCTTATCCAATTAACAAGGTTATCCATCACCAGCATCCCATCCCAGGGATTTTCCTGTGTATTCATCTGACCGAATGGTGTAAACCGTAAAGCACCCTTATATGATGCTAATTCAGCAAATTTAATATATCTATCTTCTTTTTTTATTGCAGTACCAATAGTCTGTATCTTTCGCGTTACAAGAGGAACCGCATCAAAGATATCATCTATCTCTTTTATAAAAATAATTCTGGAATGTACTGGCTCCTCCAGGTCTACATCCCTATTCATAAGTATTGTCCAGTCATTCCCATAACTGAAGACAACATCTTTATCTTCAGATAAGGCATACTCAGCCCGTATATTTATGATCTCAGCAGCCTTTGATATGTCAATATCCTTCTTTGGATATCTCTCAGATCTCTTCGCAAATGACTCACCAAGTCGCTCAGCAATCTTCTTAAGAGACACACCGCTTTTCTCGAAGAATAGCACTTGCGGTGAAGAGCACGCTGCCTGCTCAAAAGTGATTATGTCATCAATAATATGATTAAACAATTCAGCATCCTTTCCTTCAAAAACATCTTTCACCATTTCCTTATCAATCACGCCAAAAGAATATTTAGGTCCAAATACAATATTTGTGCAATATTCTTTCTGCGGAAGGTTCCGTATAGAATTTATAGCTTCTGATCCTCCCCACATCACTTTACAGTCTGCAGTAAGAGACATATCCCTGTTTGCCGTCTCATCTGAACTCTCAAATGAAACAAGAGCAGTACTCTTAAGTATAGTCATACCAGAATATTTCCTGCCTTTATATTCAAAACTAGCATCTTTCAGCTTCTCAAGCAACACCTGTGTTTCATCAACATTTCTTCTGGATGCGCGGATTATGTTTCCATTTCTGCATATTACTGATTGAATATATGAATAAAGTGCAAGTGTAGGTATATTGCCGGCAATCCACTGGCATACAACACCTTTCGGTTGCGCCTTAAGATACATTCCATCAATCTTTTCTGGGTGGTCAATAGCATCGGGATAAGAAAGGCCGATCTTCACAATCTTTTCAATATTGCTCCTTCTGCACCAGTTTGATAAGTACGCTACACCCTCTATCTTCCTCGTCTCAGTATCTTTTATTAGCTTCTTTGCATAATCATTGAACACACCGATAATCGCTTCAAGCGGCATCTCATAAAGTTCTTTCCTCCGCATCTCGATAATATCTCTTATCTTCTCCATACTCATATCTTTTTGATCCTCACTTCTGCCGTCAATAAGCAGGCAGCGCACATCAGAGCCACTCTCATTATAAGAGAGGGATACACATCCTCCCTGTTGCATATCCTTTTCAGCATATGTATCTCCGCATCCGCGAACTTCTGCCTTTTTTATCCTTGACTTAAATATAAAATATTTTCCTTTCCTTCCGCATTTACAGTCATCAATCCCTGCAAGTTCTCCCACATCTTCAGTCAGTATCGCCTGTGCAGGATAACTGTCCGATAGTGTGCTGGCAATCTCAATAAGGCCAACACCCCCAACTCTAACTTCTTTCATAGTCAGGGGGTCTCGCAGTATTACATCTGCAAAGTCAGGCGCATGTTTGTATCCAAAAGCACAATCAGGAAAGATTATACCTGATTGTTCAGCCATACCATAAAAATCAATCACATTCTTCTTATCCGCAGAAAATATACCAGCAACCTTACTGGAAAACACATCCTTACTGACCTGTTGGTCTATAAGTTTTTTCCATCCGCCGCTGTGAAATACGACAACATCCTTAAAACACAACTTCATCCCTATTTTTTCAATTGCCTCTACAAACACGCTCCACAGGATATATGTAAATCCGAAAACAAGTATCTCTTCATCTTTATGTTTTTGAGTAAACTCTTTCAGTCTCTGCATATTAACAGTAAGTCTCCCATCTTCATCAGAATCAAGCACATAGGTGATGTCTTTACCAAAACCGGAAATGCCTCGGATAGCAATACCTCTTGCAACAAGATCTTCAGATTTCTTATTGACATCCTTTGTATCAATCACAAGAAAAGGTCTTCTCTTGATTCCAAGATAATCCTTGAGCGTACTTCTAAGGCCTTCAGCCTGCCTGAATGCAGTAGCTTTATTGATAGGTACCACACTTGGTTTCTGGCTTGTAGTAGAGCTTGATTTCAGCTCGCGAACAACATCTTTTTTTTTGCATGTTATAAGGTCAAACATCTTAAACATTTGTACAGGTATAGGTGATATCTCTTCAATACTTTTTGCATTGTCGGCATCAAATTTTGTTTTCTTATAATAGGATACAAGATGCGGGTTCAGGCTATGGTTCTCTTTTATCTGTTTTTTCAATATCTTAAGTAGTTGTTTCTCTTTTTCTGCCTGTGTCAAGTGATACTGTTCCTGATTGATCAGCCTATCCACATCATCCATCTCATTCACCCTGTAATTTGCCAAACATTATTTTTCCAGAAGAGTTTTTTGGAAGTTCTTCTATAAATTTAATCTCTTTTGGTCTCTTGAAATCTTCCAGTTTTATATTAAGATTATTCTTGATCTTTGTCATAATCTCATCTTTTATTTTATCATTATTGTCTCTCAGCACAACATATGCCTTTATTGCCTCGCCAAGAATATCGTCAGGTATAGGTACAACAGCAACTTCAAGGACATCTTCAACTTCACTTATTGCATGTTCAATTTCAGCAGAGCTTATCCTTTTTCCACCACTTTTAATCATATTTTTCTCACGGCCGACAATATATATATAACCCTCTTCATCATAATAGCCCAGATCTCCTGTATATAACACCTTATCACGGATTTTTTTATTAGTTTCATTTTCATCATTGAAATACCCTTTCATCACATTGTTCCCTTCAGCTACAATTTCCCCGACATCACCCGGAGCAACCTTCTTTCCATTTTCATCCACAATATATAGTTTTGTTCCATCAAGTCCTTTCCCAACAGAGCCTTGTTTTTTCTCAAAATCTTCAGGTGGTAGATAAGAGAGTCTTGCAGTCGCTTCTGTCTGGCCATACATAATATATATCTTTTTATCTCCAAGAGCTTCCTTAAGTTTGCATATGAAATGGTCTGCCAGCTTTCCGCCTGCCTGTGTTACATATCTCAATGATGGCATAGGTGTCTCTTCGAATCTGGTCATCCTGAGAATAATTTGGAACGTAGATGGTACTCCCGCAAAACCAGTACAGCCATATTCATTTATGTCTGAGATTACTGTAGATGGAAACATGAACCTGTTATTTAATACAAGGCTGCCACCAACCCTGATATGCGTATGCAGCAGGGAAGTGCCGTAGCAGTAAAAGAATGGCAGCACAGTTTCCATAATGTCTAAAGATGTCAGATTAAGATAAGAGATTATAGACTCAGTATTATGAATTATATTTTTATGTGACAATATGACGCCTTTAGGTGTCCCGGTAGAGCCAGAAGTGAACATGATAACAGCATCATCATTATCGTCAGTATCTATCCGGGTCATATTTTTGAATCCTGAAGGGATAGTTTTCTCAGTAATTGTCTCATATTTGTCCAAGTCAATCTTTTCCAGATATTTTTCCTGGACATAGATGCTCTTTATTCCACACGTATCAAGTATATATTTCATATGTTTCTCAGTAATCTTTGTATCAACAGGTACGCATATACACCCCGCTTTAATAATTCCAAAATATGCACACACGAAAAACACAGAATTGTCAGATAGAAGAAGTATTTTCTCTCCTTTTTCATATTTTTTAGCCAATGCTTCACTTATGTCTTCAATTATTTTGTAAGCGTCCCTATAACTTATGCTTTCCTGTGTTCCAAGAATTAGCTTCTTTTCATTATGCTTA
The DNA here is from genome assembly GCA_030594675.1 of Candidatus Nanohaloarchaea archaeon. Taxonomy (GTDB): domain Archaea; phylum EX4484-52; class EX4484-52; order EX4484-52; family GLR71; genus GLR71. The sequence goes on along the minus strand of JAUVES010000006.1, from coordinate 3,081 downwards.
TGGATACCAAATAAGTAATCTGTAAGGTTCATCCAGTAACACCATGTTTTTTGAGAATTTCCTTTATTTTCTCAACAGTCTGCATTTCAGAAATTTCATCAACATCCAGATCAACTGAGAACGCATCTTCCATTTCAGAAACAAGTTCAAGATGTGATATAGAGTCCCAGCCAGCAATATCATCCGGGCCGTCAGAATCCTTTATATCTTTTACATCAAAGACTTTCTTGATAATATCATCTATACTGCTCATAATCTCACAATAATCCACATAGTAATCCTCAATCGGAACAAATAATATTTCAGTGCATTATTTTATAAAAATATCAGTAATCATCTTAACATCGTCTTCTTTAACGCCAGGATGCACAGGTATGCTCAAAACTTCACCGCACACCTTCTCAACATTATCAAGAGAATCCTTATAACCAAGCCCAGAATAATACTTCTGTCTATATATAGGCTTTGGATAATACACAAAAGCGCCGATTCCAGCATCTTTTAGCCTTTCAGCAAGTTGATCCCTTGATATACAGAAATCTTCAGTAATCCTGATAGTGTACTGGTTAAACACATGCTTGACATCACCCCTGACTGCAGGAGTAATGATTCCTCTCACATCTTTAAGGCCTTCAGTAAGCGACCCTGCATTCTTTATACGCCTATCAATAAATCTGTCAAGTTTCTTAAGCTGCTCAACCCCTATTGCAGCGCATATATCAGTCATCCTGTAATTATATCCAAGCATCACCTGATTGTCCCGCCCGTCCTGACCATGATCTCGCACAATCCTGCATCTGTCAGTAATGCCCAAATCATCTGTAACAACAATCCCGCCTTCACCAGTAGTCATATTCTTTGTAGGATAGAAACTGAACACGCCACAGTCACTCAAAGAACCTACTTTATGTCCTTTATACTCAGCCCCATGCGCCTGGCATGCATCTTCAATAAGTTTAAGCTCATGTCTCTCGCATATATCTTTTATCCTGCTCATATCGCATGCCTGCCCAAATAAGTGTACAACAAGCACAGCTTTTGTCTTGGAAGTAATCTTATCCTCTATCTTACCGGCATCAATATTGAATGTATCAGGGTCAATATCGCAAAACACAGGCTTTGCACCGCAGAAAAGAATAGAATTAGCAGTAGCAGTAAAGGAAAATGGTGTTGTAATCACTTCATCACCTGCGCCAACACCGCATGCAAGAAGCGCAGTATGTAGTGCAGAAGTCCCGTTATTTGTAGCAACGCCATAATTGGCACCGCAATATTCTGCAAATTCATCTTCAAATTCCTTAACTTTCTGTCCCTGCGCAATTATTCCGGAATTAAGGACAGCATCAACAGCGTTCTTCTCTTCATAATCAATCATAGGTCTTGCAATAGGTATCATATAAACACTTTTTATAAAAACATTATAAATATTTGCAATAATAACTTTCTATATGTTAGATTCCAAAAAACTGATTCTCAAAGGATTCATCTATACTTCATTAGGTCTTGTGTTATCAAAATTATTCACTTATGGCTGGCGGATAATTGCAGCACGGGTCGGCGTTGAAGAGTACGGGATGCTCTCCATTGTCCTTGCAGTTATGGGTTTTTTGATACCTATAAGTACGTTGGGTCTGGGTTCGGCTGTTGAACGTTATGTCTCTTATTATATTGGCAAAGATGATAGGGTGGGAATCCGAAGCACAATTATGAACAGCATTAAAGTTTCTGTTTTTTTCAGTATTTTTGTCGCATTCTGCTTTTTTTTATTGTCTGATTTTATTGCAAATTCTATTTTTAAAAACCCGGATTTGAGTATTTTGCTGAAGCTTTTCTCACTTTTCTTACCACTTTTTGTATTGGATCAGATTATTTCACCTTTGTTTAGGGTATATAATCGGCTTGAGTACTTAACTTTTGTAAAATACATTCTTGAATCTTTATTGAAGTTCATTTTGGCACTCCTTCTGATCTATCTGGGTTATGGTATTTTTGGTGTGATTTTTGCATATTTCACCTCAATTGGACTTTCTATAATATTATTATTTTATTTTTCAAGAAAACATTGTTTCAATTTCATGGATAATACAATTGTTACTAAAAATAATATTGGTGAGCTATTAAGATATTCTTTGCCTTTAGTGGTCGGTGGCCTTTCTGGTTTTGTACTTACAGCAACAGACACATTGATGCTTGGATATTTTAAAGATTCAGTTCAGGTAGGGATTTACAATGCAGCATATCCGACCGCAAATCTGCTTCTATTAATTCCCACAGGACTTTTTGCCGTCTTATTGCCAATAATAACAAAAGCTTTTGCGCGCAAGAATTTTGGTGATATTAAGCAGACATATATATTTGTCATAAAATGGATTTTTGTATTCAATTTTTTTATATTTTTGGTCATGTTCACATTTTCAGATAATATTATTGTTCTTCTTTTTGGGAATGATTATCTTTCGGGATCAGGTGCTCTGAAGATTCTTGCAATATCCATATTTTTAAATTCTTTATTTGGCTCGGGTGCAGGTATTTTATTGTACATGCTTAAGAAGACAAAAACAATAATGAACATTGTTATGGCGGGGGCAATTTTAAATGTCCTGATGAATTATTATTTGATTCCTGTATATGGAATTGTCGGAGGGGCATTAGCAACACTGATGTCTACAGGTATTATGATTGTTTTATATCAATATTACGCACTTTGTGAATTTAAGATAATGCCCATTTCAAAGCATATGATTTATTCCACAATACTCAATATAATCGTGTTTTATTGTGTAATGTCTTTTGCGCACACATTATTTGGAACTATATCTACAGTTTTAGGGTTTATGATAATATCCGTTATGGGTATAATATACCTATATACCCTATACATTTTTAAGATCATAAACTTTAAGGAATTGGATATAGTAGTTAATATGTTAAAACAAAAGAGTTGAGGCATTGAACAAAAACATAATAAAGATATAGGTGCAAGATATATCAATAATACAATACCCAATCGTGTTTCAGAAACAAAATTATCAGATAAATAAAGGTGATATCTATAAAAATAGCATTGATTACAGGGATTAC
>JAUVES010000104.1 GCA_030594675.1 Candidatus Nanohaloarchaea archaeon | reverse complement strand
GTCGACTTTGAAGTATTCTGTGATTGCTGATGAGTTCATGTTGCCTGCGGTGTCGTTGCAGGAGAAGGTTACGTTGTGGGTGGCTTCACTTACTGTTGTTAGGTTGTTCCAGTTGCCGGAGGTGTTGGTCATGGTGATGTTGGGGGCGCCGTCTAGTGAATAGCCGCACCAGTCGCCGGGTTCGTTCAGGGTGATGTTGAACCAGATGGATGTTGTAGGGTAGGACTGGTTTTGCGGGGATTCTAAATAGATGACTGGTGGATCGATGTCTCCTGATGTTTGAACTGTAAACTTATAGTTACCGGACTCGTTACAGTTTCCGGCCAGGTCGCAGACTGTGAAGTTCCAGTTATAGGTGTCGGCTGCAAGGGATTGTGAAGTGTTGGAGGGGAAGGTTGTGAAAGTAGTGTTAGTCAGGGTCCATGTGCCAGAGGAATTCCAGTAGTAAAGCGTCATATTAGCGGGCTCGCCGGTAGTTATGTTAAAGCTGATAGTTGCGGGCTCGTTAAATGTTGATTCGTTCGCAGGATTAACATTAGAGTATATTGGTGCTGTGTTGTCGATATCCACTACGAAGGAGTTGTTTAAGCCAGTGTTCCCGAGGGTGTCATTAGCGTATATGTGAATGGTTTGATTGCCTTCGCTCGCACCTGTTAACGCGTAAGTGCCGTTACACCAGCCAGTTGAGTAAGGAATGGTCTGATTGCCAGTGCCAGAGGTAGTGATGTTTACTATGCATGCGTCAACACCGACCCCGCTATTGTCATCTACTGATATGTTTAATACCAGGGAATCAGAGTTGCGTTTCCTGGTTGCGTTCTGGTATATGGGCAGGGCAATGGCTGGGGGTGTGGTGTCTATAGTGAGCGTCCAGTTTGTTGCATTGAAAGCGCAGTTACTGGAGTTGTCACATGCCCTGCAGTTCCACTTGTAGGTCCCGTCACCGGGCGCTGTCCTGTCGAATATGTATGCAGTGTTATTAATTCCGGATGCATTTGTCCCGTTTGGACCCCAGCTGGCATCCAGGTCATTGTACAGGGTGACATTCGTGAGGTTAATGTTGTCACAGGCAGTGCAGTTGAAAGTGATACTAAGAGTGGACTGGTTTGTATTGTTTACTGGAGAGTTTAACAGAACAGTTGGGTCTGCCTGATCCCCTATGGGTGGTGCACCAGAAACAATCTTCACAGTTGCATTGTCAGTTGAATTTTCTGTGACCTGAGAATAAGAGGAAGTGAAGTTAACATCTATTTTGTACGAATCACTTATATTTCCCGTTGCATTCACAGACCAGTTTAGTTGGCATGATTGATCTTGGGTCAGGGAGCCACAAGAGATCGTGTTTCCTGATTCAAAACCATTAAGCCTTAATCGTGGATATGTATCGTATAAATACTCCTCATAGTATGTTTCATTCCTTCTAATGATATACCATGAAGTGTAGGATGAGGATGAGTCTGCATCTATTCTCCAGTAATCCAATACAGCACCACCATTATTTGTACCATTAAGCTCGAACATAATTTTATAATATTTGTTAGCATAAAGGTCCATAGAGCTATCTAATGTTATGTTTGCCCATCCTGAAAAAAGGGGAAAATTACTACTAACATCATAGTTTGTTTTGATTCTTACTGGAGTGGTTGTACAAGAATAAGTTGCGTTCTTTTCCGAAATTTCACAGTAACTTATATTTGTGAAGACACCGAGGTTTTCAGGATCCCCTGATGATGCAATTATGTACATATCTAATCTATTAATATCAACTATATCTTTGGCAGGTGCAACTGTAAATGCTGTGTAGTTCATAATCCCACCGACTATACCAGTACCACAATCACCACCAAAAGGGTGATGCGTTTCATAATCTCCGTCCCCTTCTTCTACCCCGATGTCGTAGATGAATGTACTTACTTTAACAATATAAAACGGTGTTGCCCCTTCTGTTGTGTTTATCAGGGTCATCACATCCCCTGTTGTGTTGTATCTTGCTCCTGCTGAAACTTCTCCGCACTTGGCTCCTGCTCCACCGTCGCAGGTGATTGTGGCGTTCATGGTGAATGTTTCGTTCTGGACTAAAATGCAGGGGCTTCCTGGTGTGCAGGTTGTGGAGTTTATTCCAGAGCCGGTGGTCCATGTAACATTGAGCCAGCCATACATGTAGACATCGTAGTATTGCTCGTCAGTAGCATTCCATTGGTTGACTGAGTCGTTCGCATAAAATCTCCATGCTATGGCTTTTCCGCTGCAGTTGCTTCCTGGGGTGGAGATGTTCCAGCTCGTGTTTGACAACCCGGTCATTGGACTCCATGAGGAGTTGCTCCATTCTCCTGTGCAGTTGCTGGTCCCGTTCCATGAGAAGATGTAGCCGGACAGGTTGTAATCGTCTGTCCATTCTGTGCTGTGGTTTATTGGCTCATTTACGAAGGCCACGGAAACATTTATCTTGGGGTTTGACCATGCCGGATGATAATCCCATGGGAGAACGGTCCTCGAGTTGTAGGTGGTGTCTCCCCAGTACAGTGTCTTGGTTCTGGCTCCAGTGCTTGTGGTGTTTATCACGGTTTCTATGAGTATTCTCTCGTTGTTCAGGGTTATGGAGGATCCGGACCATGCGGAACTATATTCACCCAAAGTCGTGATTGCATTTGTTTGAGCCACGCCTGCTGCTATGCTCTGGCAGTTTTGTCCAGTGGAATTGCACTTGTATATGTTGTACTCGAGGTGTGCGGTACAGGGTTGACCCCCAGCTTCTTCCCCGTGGAAATGGAATGTCCACGTGTCTGCCGGTATCGTAGTTGAGTAGATTTCTGATGTGAAATTATTTGCTGATACTGTTCCGAGGGCACCACAACCCAGTCCGGGGTTTGATGCTGACGAGGCTGTGTTCGTGGTGTTCCACTTGTAGAATGTCCCGCCTGCCAGACTGACCTGGTCTGACCTGAAGTAGTGGGTCGTGGAGGGATCGATGGCAACATACCATGGACGGGCTTCCTTGAAAGTTTTGTTGTCATAATCTATTTCAGCAGGACCCAAAGCATACAGGTAAGGCCATATAGAGGGGACGGAATAAGTGTAATTGACAGAGGTCCTGTTCTCAATTAATGTCCTGTTCCATGTCAATATTTTTGTGTCACCGTTTTCCCGGATATTAGCATCTGTAACAACAGTAAATTCTGCGGGCACAGATTCTTTGGTCGTTATGAAATCTGTACCTATAAAAGATATTATGTCGATGCTCACATGGAACGGGTCATGCTTTGTAGGGTCTATTTTGCTGTCGGCAGTTCTTATTATGTCGAATTCATAATCCTGCCGGACTAAGAAATTGGTGTTGAAAGAAACCCCAACGCCATCGATTGAAGCGATAATATCTATCGTGTGATTCCCTTCTATAGCTGTTGGGTAATTGGCTTCGTAGAGTCCGCATTCACTACCAGCTATAATTGTTCTATCGGTAGTGGAATAAATTGTTTTCTCATTCTCTGGATTAGTAACTGTTAAGGATATGTCTGCGCTGCAGACCGGGTGTCCCTCTTTGTCTAAGACAACTATGATGAATCCGGCTGTCTCTCCAGGTTTGTAGATGCTCTTTTTTGTGTTCAGGGAAACCAGGCCCCATGCGAATTCCTGCTCCTGTGTGTAGGTTTTATTGCCTTTTGCCAGGTTTACTTTCAAGCTGTAGATTCCTGCCTGCAATGACCTCTTTCTGGGCATTTTTATGGAGAATTTTCCATCCCTTAGTTTTTCTATTTCCGGTTTGATGTCAGTCAATTTTCCATTATGATAAACAAATGTGCTGATTGATTCTTTTTCTGT
>JAUVES010000018.1 GCA_030594675.1 Candidatus Nanohaloarchaea archaeon | reverse complement strand
CGTTGATTTCCACCAGAGGATGCATCATATGCGCCAGAGACAATTCATCATCTGAATTGTTCGCGGTCTGGTTTTCTAAATAGTCTCCTGAAAGCCAGTCTGAATTGCTGCTCCACTCACGGCCTGAAGAAAGATTGACCGAACTGTCATTGATAAATATGTCCACCCTCTCATCTGGAACCCTATCATCGGTTCCCTCATATATGGCTATACCTGATATCCATCCGGAAGCGCCGGGTGAATAACTATAAGAACTGGTTTCAATGCTTATGGATATATTGTCAGAATTCCAGAAATGATGATGTGCGACCTCTGTGTTGATATTCCCGAAACTGTCATTGCATTTATACCAAAAGTCATATGCAGAATTGTTGGTTATGCTTGTATAATTGTATGCATGCGCGTTGGATCCCTGGCCAATTTCAAAATCAGTTCCGGTGCCGTATACAAAATCACTTACAGTATCATTCCATTGGCAGTAAGTGTCTTCATTCGTCGTTATGTTAAGCCATGTCCATGTAGCCGCATTCAAAAGATTGGAATTGTTGCTGGGATTCACAATAGTTATCTCTGGTGGAAATACATCAGACATAATATTGGGTTGCGGAAACTCACCGGATTCTATTGTCGGCATCCAACGGTGGATAGTATCATAGCCACCCACAGTAAATGTAAGTATGTAATTAATCTCATCCGTCGGACTCGCTGAAACTGCGTTATATTTTATTCTGAATCCTTCCGTGTTATATATTGTATCATTCCATAACCCCACATCAGTAAATGTAATGTTCTCTGTTTCATTGAAACGTATCCATGCAATCACATTGTCGCTGACGGAGTCTGAAGCTGTGGAATTATCATAAATAATGGTGTAGTTCGAACTCGTGTAATTGTTCCATGTATTGTTAATTAATGATACAACTAATCCGTTTGTGTCGTCTTCTAAGTAGTACCGGTCATCTGAAACTGAAGAACCCAAGGTTCCTGAAATGACTGAAAATATGTGGCCTATATTTTCGATATTTTGATCAAAATTATGTAATTTATAAACGAGATAATCTACATTGTCATCCATCATCTTAATTGTTGTATTGAATGCTGTATGTGTCTCAGTGGTCCAGGACCGGTAGGCCTTGAATGACATGTCATAGCCAGAGTTTGATGTCCACCCACCTTCGTTCTGGTTTGAGGTGTGAGCAAATGAGCCGGCATATCCTGCAGAGGTAGCAGACATCCAACCGTAGCCTATTGCATCACTGGTTCTTAAGACCAACCAGTAATTGCCTCCTTCAGATAGCGTAATAGGATTAGAAAATATTGCATCATACCAGCCAAAACTGTCCGATACATCTGCCGCAGCTATTGATTTTGTTGCCAACACAGTTGTATTGGGCAATGTGCTTGTGCCTGCCCTGATATCTACAACAAGCGGTGCGGTAGAGCCTAAATCATTTATGTAAACGCTTACCTTTGACAAAACATAACCGGCGTGTACTGCGGATGTGTCAAATTGTTCGCCGAGCCAGTAATCACCGCTGGTTATGGCGAAATAACTGCTGCCCGGGTCATAGCTTGTGAATACTTCTTCATTTGTAACTATTTTAGTCAGGTTAACTTTCAAGTTCATATCTGCAGATGCTAAATTTTCGCCGGTGTTTGTGAATGAAAAACCATACATTTTCAGGTACCCCGGATTCTCATGGGTGACTTCACCTTTACCGAGTGAATTTGTATCGGATATGCCGCCGAAGGTGTATGAAACATTCGTATCCTTCTGCTCCAAGTAAAGCATTGACTGATTTGTGTTCTCTTCTCCGTCATAGACGGCAATCAAATGCTTGTTCTCCATTATGGATTCGTTTATTCCGTTGTTGTTGTAGTCCATGTGGTATGCGGAGATGTTGGCTCCCGAGTAGATGTGGAAGTAATCTGTTGTCAGATTTCCAATGGTGGTGTTCACTGTTGCATTAATCCAGTAAATTCCTGCTGGAGCAGAGGAAGAATCCCAGGCACCCCGGTAAATGCCGGATCCTATCTCTGTGAGCGTTTTTGTGCCTTCTTCAACACTGTTTCTGATGAACCCGGCTGTTACTGCCTGTCCTGTGACGCCCCCGGTAGAGTTTGTTACATTCGCCTCGATGTAAACCAGATTTCCAAGAGTTGCCCCGGAAGAGTCGAAGAATGGGTACTCTTCACTATACGAGGAGTTTCTATATGTCCTGAATGTGACATTACCCTGTATTGTCTCACTGGCTGTCAGGGACTGGTTCCAGTTGGGCCCTTTTTGGTATATATTTGAATTTGGATTGGTATAGTTGACATAGCATGAGAGTGTATAATCCCCTATTGCTGACTCTGATGAATTGGCTATTATTCTTTTTGTTCCTGTGTTTCCTGAAGTTACTGTCCCTATCAAACAATCATCATCCTCGCAGGTACAGTTTATATCGGCCGGGCAGTCAGGTGTTACATTCACATTTGTCAGGGCAGATGACCATGGATTTGTCACATTTATTGTGTAGTTGGAGTATTCTCCCGGGGCTATTGAAGAGGGTGAGATAGTTGATGAGATATTGTCCGGCAGGTAGTAAACCTGGAAAGTGGGTGTGTTATTGACATTTGAGCCTGTTGACCATTTCATAGTTATGTTCAGTCTATATGCACCGGAAGTGGTTTCAGCTGAATTGACCTGATAGCTGCTGAAGAGAACCGAACAGAGCTGTCCATTTGTTAGGGTTCCGCAGGAATCATTATACTCGTTCTGTGGACCCCAGGAAGTTACCTGCGTGTTGTTCGGGTATAAAAAGCTTAAGGTGATATTGACGTTAACTGCATTGGCAGTTCCTGTATTGTTTATGGTTATGTTGACGGATGTGAGAGTGTCCTGCGGTTCAACTTCGTCCGGGGATATTGCGGTGCTGTAGACCATGACATTCGAAGCAATAACTGTTGCCTGTCCTGTGTCATTGTGGCTTGCTTGAGTATAAATAGTGGAATTCCCGGCATAAGTGGCATTGATTGAATATGTTTCGCCAGACACCCCTGTGGTGTCCCAGGCAATAACGGCCCAGCCTGTTGAATTTGTCAGGCTGGAGCCAATCAGGGTGCTGCCATAATAAAAGCTGATGTTCTGGTCTTCTATCACGGTTGTATTATCATACTCAAGTTTCGCATCAATCCGAACAACATCCCCTGCAGTCGGGTTGCTGCTATTTAAAATAACCTGCGATACCGCAGTCGCCGCCCAGACAGTAACGCTTTCAGTATCATTATAGCCTGCCCTGTAATACTCAGAGACATTGCCGCCATAAGTGGCGTTGATTGTGTGCACCCCAACAGTTTCACCAGAATCTATGCTCCAGTTAATCTCCGCCCAGCCTGTAGAGTTGGTTATACCATATCCAAGTACAGAAGCTCCGTCTTTAAAGGTGATGTTCTGCCCCAAAACACCGTCACTGGTCGAATTGATTAGACGGGCTTTGATGTTGACTGTTTTGGACCTGTCAGGATTCGAATCATTGAAAGTGACTTCTATTGCCGAAACATCATAAACATCAAATGTCAGCCCGGTGATTGTTGAATTCATCCCCCCATCGGATGTTGCATAAGTGTATGTCCAGTTGTATTGCCCTCTTTGAGAGGTATCTGAAAAGTTGTACTCCCAGTAATTTGCTGAAACTTCAGTTGCAGTTAAATTTGCAGAAGTCCCGTTAGGGTATTTAATTGTGAAGTTGGCATCAGTAACATCTGTTTCCGAGTCAGAGGTTGTTGCATTCAGCCTGACTGCCTCATTTATGTCTATCTCTGTTGTGTTCAATGCTTCATTTTGTATTGCCGGGGGTGTTGAGTCTGTAATAAGAACTGTAACATTGATGTTATCAAGCCAATAATTCTCATCATTTGCACCATTCCCTTCCGGATCTGCCCAGAATCTTACTGAGAAACCGGCATGCTGGTATTGAGAAGCAGTAGTTGAAACAGTATAAGTGTTCCAAGTATCATCAGAACCACCTAAACTCGTCGCATCAATACTTCCCATATTAATCCAAGCACCGTCACTGTCATTGAAATATATTATCACATCCTCTGGGTCACAATCATCATCATTATACATGAAAGTCACATTAATCTCATCAGCAGAAGAAGCATCAATACCAACATTAGTATTCATATCACAATTTGCATCGTTCGGACATTTAGAACCATAAGTTCCCTGCTGTCGGTCTCCACTAACAATCGTCCAGGCTGTATTAGTCCAATTACCAAAACTGTTAGCTTCCCAATCCTCATAGAACAATTGATTAACTGGATCAACTGCAACATACCATGGGCGGGCTTCTGTAAATGTTTTTGTGCCGTATGTTATTTCTGCCGGGCCCAAAGCATACAGGTAAGGCCATATATCCGGGACTGAGTAAGAATAGCTGACGGATGTCCTGCTGCTTATCAGGCTCTTGCCCCAAACCAGAACCTTTATGTCACCATCTGTTATGACTGTTGCGTCTGTCTCTAGTTCAAAAACAGAAGGAACGAACTCTGTTATTGCCACGTTGCCCACATCAGTGAATGACTCTATATCAATCATAACATCAAACCAATCCTGTTTCGTGGGGTCAATCTTGCTCTGCGCAGTCCTTATGATATCAAACTCATAAATCTCCTGAACAAGGAAATGTGTTGAGAAATCCACCTCAATGCCTGAGAATTGAGCAGCTATATAGATCATATGATTCCCCTCAGACTGCGCCAAATAATCTGCACCATAAAGCCCGCACTCAAGACCGGCGGTTATTGTTCCATCGCCTGTTGAATAATCTGTCATTCCACTAAGAGAATCAAAAACAGTCATATCAATATCTGCATCGCAGACCGAATATCCTTCCTCATCCAGAACAACAATAATGAACTCCGCAGTCTCGCCGGGTCGATATATGCTTTTTTCTGTGTTCAATGAGACAAGCCCCCACTGGAATTCCTGCTCTCGTATATAGATTACATCATCTTTTGTCAGTTCAATCCTTAATTTATAGATTCCTGCAGGAAATGACCTTTCTTTAAGCAAACTTACGGAAAATTTCCCATCCCTTATTTTTTCTATATCCGGGATAAAATCAAGAAGTTCGCCGGAAGAATCATAAACAAATGCCTCTATGGTTTCGTTTGCTGCTGCCACTATTCCTGCGGCACTCATAGGACTAACAAGGCCCGTAACTGATACATTATGTATCTTTTCGATCTCCTCCTCACTGAGATATTCAAATTCAAATGCCGGATTTTCATTCAGGTCAAAGTGTTTTTTGTTTGCAGTTAAAACAGGTGTTATCTCAGGTATAATCTTGGTTATCTTGGTTATATTAGCGCTTGTTTCATTCGGCTCAGTTGGTTGTATTTGGTTTGGCTGTAAGAATTCAAAGTGCGTGTAATTAAAGCTTGGCAAAGTGCTGAGATTTTGGTTCCCGGCATATGTAATATTAACAGTGTATGTGCCGGAAGTATTTGGAAACCAGGATATCTGGGACCAGCCACCCCTAACAGTTATGTTAGAGCCGATAAAGGTTTCATCTCCGTAAAACATCAACTCTTCAGACGAAATAGGGGTCAGGTTCTCATAAGTTAAAAGGGCTTTTATGTAAAAACCATTTTCAGATAAAACAGAAAAAGGGACTAAAAAAATATCGGATATTCCTGTCAAAAGCCATGTGTTGTCAGATAACTCTGCGTATGTGCCTGTCCCGACAAAGCTTTGATTCATACTATAATTAAGCTCATTGAAACAGTCAGACCCATTGCATGCGATTTCGGCATGAGATAAAAAAGAGATATTGTCTTTAGTGCTGCTCTCGTTGTAATTGTCTTGAATTGTAAGGGCGAGTGAGGATGCAGCCAGAACTAAAGAAAACAAAATCCCTATAACTACAAGTATTTTTTTCTGATTCAAAACAAAACACATCCAAACATCAATATTAACTAATTTTTCAAAGCCATTGCCTTAGGACTTAGCCTATTTATTTAAAAACTGCTCCAGTTTGCGGGTTCTCAAATAATAAAGCTTTGCTTTCCCCACAGGTCTTGAAATTATTTGTCCCTTTGCTTCAAGAACTGCAAGATATTTCGAAGCTGTTGCCCTGTTGACACCAACAGTTTTTGCAGTTTCCTCTATTGTCTGGCCAAATGCCTTGATAGTAAGAGCTTTCACGATGCGCTCGTCAAGTTTATTTTCTTTCATATGCCCCACAAAATGTTTTATTGATGATAATTAACAATGTACACATTTAAAGTTTATTACTGTGTGTGCCCGTTAATGTTAAACATTGATGATTAGTTTTAAACCAGTGTGTTCAATAACTATCAATCATGCGCCAAAAAACAAAAACGCCGCAGCACAGACAACAATTTCAACAAAAACAATCCTTGCAACAATCTGTGTCTCTGTGTGCTTCCCATTCATAAAAATGTGTGTAACAGAATATATTTTTTCATACGGCGCCTTGATGCAACCGTTCTTAAGAAGAATACCAAAAGACTCTGCCTTAAACTTTGATCGCGCCTTCAAAAAAAACTCCAAAAACCACAGCGCAAAAATAAATACCGCAAACCGCTCAACATTGCCTATAATTGCAACAGACGCAATCACTGCCCCTATTGTATAATTAAGGGAATCGCCGGGAAAAATTCGCGCAGGATACCAGTTATATATAAGAAACGCAAAAAGCGCAGACACAAAAATAAAAGCAATTGCTGCTGCAAAAAAAGAGCCGTTGATATATGCATAGAGCCCCAAAGATGAAAGCGCAACAACACCTAATGACGCCTCAAGGCCGTTTAAGCCCGCAAGCATGTTTGTCGCATTGGATGCGCCGAATATGCCTAAAGGTATAAGTATTAAAGGGTACAAAAGCCCTGCATCAAAATTACCAAAAAAAGGCAGCTGTATTGTTGAGACTCCTGAATTGACAACCATTAAAGGAACAGCAGCAGCCAAAGGCATTAAAAATTTATGCCGTTGGCGAAAACCGATTTTCTTTTGAAATTGCCCTTTGCTTTTCGTTTTTAAAAGAACTGTTAAATCATCAAGCATGCCTATAAGGACGATTAAAGTCACAGTTAAGGTTGCAGCCAAAACCTGCATATATCCGGTTGTCTTAAAATAAAATGTGTGAACTGCAATGTAGCAAAGAATGCCGGAAAGAAATCCCACAAGCACCGGAAGCCCGCCGATTTCAGCAACCTTTGTTTTTTCTTTTTTTTGTATGTCTATACCCACAGCACCGATATTTTTAAGAAAAACAATAAATTTAGGAATAACTGTTATTGTTACAAAAAAAGTAATTATCGCAGATAAAATAAAAGCATACATAAAATTATTCTATGTATAAACTTTATTAAAAGAATCTTAATTTCTTGACTCAAGAAGCTCATAATCAACTTCAAATATCTTTATGGCGCCGTTATTATAGACCTCTGTAACATAATCAAGGCCAACGCCTTCCTGAAGGAAAAGCTTTGTGAAAGGGGATTCGCCAATGTCTTTTGACGCCAAAAGAACAGTATTTGGAGTTATAAAGACACAGGAGTCTGTCGCAGGCTTATCATCCGGCGGCATTAAGTCAACAAGCCCGTTTTCTGTGCATAAGTATTTGATATACACCTGATTGGGCCCGGCTGAAAGGACAATATTTCCTCCAAGAGCGCCTTCTTGAGTTACCGGAATCCAGACCTGGTAAGAATATGCAGAATACACAATAACAGAACTATTTCCTTGAGGGTATGTGCCTGTTTTTCCCATTTCCATATATGATTCAACTTTCTTCCCGTCATTTGCAATCTTTGACATCGCAGCATATTTGCCAATCATTGTAGAATCAACAAGAATGTGTGTAGGCCTCCATTTTAGAAGATAATCTTCCTGTTCTGTTTTATTGTAATACCCGGTAAAATACCGTGCAGCATACACATCTAATGCACCGTAATAATTCCCGCCGTCAAGTAAAGTTGCCCTCTCCCCCATAGTCTGGAACCAGTATCCAAAATCCCACCATGAAAGTATGACCGCATCCTCGGTTGTGTTTGTCTTTAAAAAGTCCATTGCAGGAACCCATGCACCCCCGAATGACGGCCTCAAATTTGTCGAGATTACATAACCTGCAGAAAAATTAGACACAATAAGCAAAAGCACAAAAATGCCTGCACCAACAGAATATATATTTACCTTTCCGCTTAGGTCTTTTGCTTCCTGCATTATTTTTGAATATTTAACCGCATGGATTATCTTTGTAACTGCATACCCTGCAAGAAGAAACGCATAAGGGCCTACAATAAAAAGAATTCTGACCCGTGACAAAAACCCTAGAAGGGATGAATAAAACAAAAAGAGTATGAATGCATACTTGTAATTTTTCCTACCCACAAAATATACAATAGGAAATAAAGTAAAAACAAATATTACCTGCAGCAATGCCTGGTTTGCTGTAATGCCTGAAGCTGCATTTGTAAGGAATTTAAAATAAGAAACCAAATTCACAAATGCCATTAATATTAGTACAAAATAAAGCGTATTTTTCTTCTTAAAAATTTCATTTATCATTAAAAAAATTCCAAAAAACGCAAAAAGCCATATTGAAAAAACAGGAAGAACTCCACTCATAAACGGTAATGCTCCCGCAGCATATGCTGTGCTTAAGCCGCGCGTAAAGTCAGGCCAGGTAGATGTAACGCTTTCTGCCACTGTCGACATTATCACAGATTCCTTAAAAAATATCATACCCCATGCAGAGGATACTAACTTTGCCAGCGCAGCTGAGAAAAAAGAGCCTACTAAAACAAACAGCGCACCAAAACCGTAAAGTGCGGGAATTGTATAATGCCTGTGCTCTTTTTTGTATTGCGTGTATTTTTCCATCAATTCCACAAACAATACAAGACCAAGTGCAGCATAAAGCATAAGCTGGTATGTTCCTGTAAAACTATTTAGCGTAATTGTGTATGCCGGTATCA
>JAUVES010000080.1 GCA_030594675.1 Candidatus Nanohaloarchaea archaeon | reverse complement strand
TGAAGTATATCTTAAAGGCGATGCTTACGGCAGGCCTTTTTTCTTCCCAAAGCCTGACCTTCATATAACTGAAAAATTTTTCAAGACTAGTGGCAATGAAGAGTTTATGGATCTTGCGTGTGAAGTTGCGACAAAGATGGGCAATACTTATTTTATCTTTGATAGAGGGGATGAGGCCAAGATTTCTGAGTGCTGCAGACTGCAGTTCAAGCTTAATGAGAGTGATCTTCGTGACGCTAAGCAGCCATGGAAGATGAGGTATTCTGCAATGCAGAATGTCACTATCAATCTGCCACGTGCTGCATACTGTTCCGGTGGTGATGAGTCAAAGCTTTTTGAAAGGATCGATTATGCTATGGGACTTGCTGCTAAGGCGCATGTCCAGAAGAAAGAGTTTATAAGGAAAATCCTTGCGCTCGGTTCTGCCAGCTCCCTTCCTGTGCTTACTATGAATCTTGATGGAGAGCCGTACTATAGGTTTGATAAGGCATCATTTTTGATTGGTATGCTGGGGCTTAATGAGCTTGTCCAGTATGTTACAGGGGAAGAGATGCATGAATCTGTGAGCGCTTTCAAGTTCGGCCTTAAGACTATTGCATATATGAGAAAGAAAGCTGAGGAACTTGGACAGAAGCATGGACTTCATATGCCTCTTGAGCAGACTCCTGCCGAGTCGGCTGCTTACAGGCTTGCAAAGCTTGATATGGAACATTTTCCAAAACCAGTGAGCAAGGTTGTCAAAGGGACTGTCGGCACTCCTTATATCTATTATACCAACTCAACATATTTCAATATTGGTGCACCTATGCCACCAATTGAGAAAGTTACAAAAGAAGGCCTGTTCCATCCTCTCATAGATGCTGGTGCAATGACGCATGTATGGCTTGGTGAATCGCAGCCAGATTCACATTCGCTTACAAACTTTGTAATGAAGACATTCAAGAATACACAGAATACACAGATTGCTTTTTCGCCGGAGATAACTTTTTGCAAGACATGCCATAACAGGATGACTGGGCTGAAGGATAGATGTGATAAATGCTCAAGTGTTCAGGTAGAAGGTATAACAAGGTGTGAGTAATGGTGCTGTTTAAATAATTGATAGGGGTAAAGCAACAAATCGAATATATATAATAAAAACCATAAAACCTTTTTAAGGTGCAACTCCCTATAGAAATATTGTAAATCTTTTTGATAATTCAGGTGGTAATATTATGGAAGTCAAGTTATTCTGGCAGGAAAACTGTCCAAATTGTTCTGCTGCAAAGTCTGTTGTGGCTGATGCTGTAAATGGCTCTGGTGTTGAAATCAAGGAATATGATGTGAATGATGTAAATGGTATGAGCGAGGCTGCCTTTCACGCTGTTATGTCGACTCCGACAACAATTGTTGTTGATTCTGATGATTCTGAGATTATTTCCTGGAGAGCTCAGGTACCTAAGAAAGAGGAGTTAATGAATGCCATTGACAGCTAATATGAAGCTTGATATATTTGGCTTTATTGAAAATTCTTTTATTGATTGGGATGGGTTTATAACTTCTATAATTTTTCTTCCGTGCTGTAATTTTAGGTGCCCGTTCTGCCACAATAAGGAGCTTGTCTCTGACTGGAAGTCGCTTGATGATCGCAGGGTTGATCCCCGTGATGTCATTGATGTTCTGATGAAAAATAAGGAATGGATTGATGGGCTTACTGTTACTGGTGGCGAGCCAACGCTCCATGTGGATGCGCTTGTACCTTTTCTTGAAGCAGTTAGGAAGACAGGTGTTAAGATTAAGATTGATACAAATGGTGCAAATCCTTCTGCGCTTAAGAAGCTTGTTGAGATGAAACTGGTTGATTATATTGCTATGGATGTGAAGGCAAGGCTTGATGAGGATGCTTATGCCAAGGCCTGTGGAGTTGATGGATTTCTTTCTAATGTCAAAGAAAGCATTAAATTTATAATGTCATGTGGTGTTGATTATGAATTCAGGACTACTGTCGTTCCTGATCTTGTGACAGCGTCTGATATATCTGATATTGCCAAGTATCTTTCCGGCTGCAAGAAATATGCTCTGCAGAAATTTCATCCAGAGAATTCGCTTGATGAATCTTTCAAGGATATTAAACCGTATAGTGATAATGAGATGGAGAAGATGAAGAATCTTGCTATGGTTCATATTCCTGTTGTCAAACTTCGGCTGCGATGATTTTTGTTGTGTTCTGTTTTAAATTATATAAGTCAAGAGCTAACAAATAACTGCTATAGTTGTGTTTGTCTATGGTTGATGTGTTATCTTTTTTTTCAATTTTTACAGGACCAGAGATAAAAGGACTTATAGCTCAGATGTATGCAATAATGTCTGCACCATTCTCGGGTGAGGAAATTTTCTGGGCAGCATTCCCACTTATTACTACTGCGATAATGTTTGAGCTTTATTTTGGTTCTCATAAAGAAGAAAGCCTTGGCTGGAACAGTGCGACAGCTAATGGTCTTGTTATCGTGTATGTTGCTATCAGCACTCTTAGATACCTGGTGAACTCTAATCTTTATAATCTGTTAGAAATCAGGTCACAGATTGCAATTGGAATACTTGTTCTTGGTCTTGCTTTAGTCATTGTCAGCTTTTTTCATGTATTGCCACGAGAAGTTGCGTTTTTTATATCTTCAGGTCTTGTTGTTCATTATATTGCCCTTTTAGGCCTGCTTTTTGTATATACTGATTTTATATTCAATAACTTTACTGCCTATGCTGCATTTGTGCTTTTCATAAGCTTAATTGTATTTTTTAAGATAGTCAAGCATTTTGAGCCTGATGTAAACTAATGCTGCTGCATTTCTGTTCTTTAAGAAGAAGCGTTTATATTCTGTGTCAGTGTGATATTGGCGTGGGGGGTGAGATTTGAACTCACGTGAGCCGAAGGCTCAGTAACTTAGCAGGCTACCGCCATGGCCGGGCTAGGCGACCCCCACATGTATTGAGTTTATATGTGATTACTCTTGTTTTCTTAGCAAAACTTTAAATTCTTGTTTGATGCAAGTATATTTAAGTATTTTGATAATATGATAAAACTTAATAAAGATTTATACTCAAAGTAAGTTATACAGAAATTAAGAAGTGCTTGGTGATATTTGATGGTTGTGAACGAAAGAGAAATTAACAGCATTGTTGGTCTTGATGCATTTACGGATAAAGGTTCTTATTGCGGAAAAATTTCTGATGTAGAACTTGATCTTTCTAAGTTTAGGTTAAGGACAATAATTATTGACGCTGCAAAGGATTCATATCTTGCAAGTGTTGTCGGAAGCAAGAAAGGTGTAAAGGTACCTTTTCCCATGGTTCAGGCAATTGGTGATATTGTCTTGATTAAGCATATAAGACATTCTGTTCCTGAAGATATTGGCGATGATGAAGAAGAAGATTAAGGTTCTATTTCTTTTTTAGATTTTATTTTTGAATGCTATATCTTTAGATATATATATAAAATACAATATTATAACAGTAATTATGCAAATAGATAACGAAACAAAAATAGTAAGTTCTATCGCTATCAAGCAAAGTAAACTTGGTGCAGCTATGCACAATTCTGCATATCAATACTTTGGTCTAAATTTTATCTACATTCCTTTAACCGTTTCAGATTGTAAATGTGCTGTTGCTGGAATAAGAGCTTTAAATTTTAGAGGTTCTGCTGTGTCAATGCCTCATAAGCAAGAGGTAATGAAATATTTAGATAAAATTGACCCTATTGCTAAGAAAATCGGTGCAGTCAATACAGTTTCCAATGATAATGGTATTTTAATGGGGTATAATTCTGATTGGATTGGTGCAATGGATGCACTAAAAAAAGTCTGTAATTTACAAAACAAAATCGTTGTCTTGATTGGTGCAGGTGGAGCGGCCAGAGCAATAGCATATGGGTTAAAAGAAAATGGTGCAAAAGCTATAATATTTAATAGAACTCCCGAGAAAGCAGAGATTTTAGCTAATGAATTTGATTTGGAATTTGGAGGAAGCATAGAAGAGATTCAGAAACTTGAAGATTATGATATCTTGATAAATGCAACTTCTACTGGTTTTTATCCGAATGTAGATGAATCAATAGTGGACGAGTCTGCTTTAAAGAAAAATAAAATTGTAATGGATGTCGTTTTCAATCCATTGGAAACACCTCTTCTAAAATTTGCAAAAAATAAGAATTGTAAAGTTGTTCCGGGCTATAGAATGTTGATATATCAGGCACTATTTCAGTTTGAATTATTTACAGGGAAAAAAGTGCCATTTAAAATAATGGAAAAAGCTCTTATTGATATTCTAAAATGAGAGGGGTACTGAATTTCAAAGTTGCCACCTATATCCTGTCTATTATGCTTAAATAGAATTCTCTATCTTTCGGATGAGTCAGCATATCTGTGACCTTGTCTTTTTTTATCCATCTTGCTTCTGGATTATCCGGATCTGTCGGTTTCAGGTCTTCTTCTTCTGTGCTGAACAGGAACATGTGTATTGTTTTTAGTTCGCTTTTGTCTTCTTCT
>JAUVES010000071.1 GCA_030594675.1 Candidatus Nanohaloarchaea archaeon | reverse complement strand
CGTCTTGCAGTTTTCCTTCAACAATAGTGATTATCTCTCTTGCAAGTGAAACCGATGCCCCAGACCTTTCACAGCTGTGCATTGCCTTCTTCCTGTCAAAAGGGGTCCGGGTGCCATCTGCCTTGACTATCATTACCATACCTGATATTTCTACAGGGTTGCTTAAATAGGTTTTAAGTTTAAAAAGTTATCTCAAGAATAAAAACATATATCATAAAGTCCCGTAGTGTAGCGGCCAATCATTCCAGACCCTGGATCTGGACACCCAGGTTCGAATTTCGAAAATCCGGAGATTTCCTGTATTTTCCGACTTCGTCCGAAAATCCTGGCGGGACTATTTTATTTTTTTAAATAAAAAATCACCTGAAATCAGTCACCTCTTTTAGTTATCAGCACCTCCGTCCTCACAGAAAATTTATTAAAGTTTACTAACATAAAATGATAACATGAAAACTCCCGTCTTAAAACCAGCACCGATACTTGAAAAAGAAAAAATATCTCCTGAAATGATAATAGATAATGTCAGAAGCAACATTTACGAACTGTTTATAAAAAAAGATAAAAATGGCAACCCGCACCTTAACAGTCTTGAGAGTGGAACAATAAATCTTTTCGGGCAGCAGAATGCGCTTTTGCTTGAAAAATCAGGCAATAAGACAACAATTGCTGACATACTGGAACCAGAATATAAAAATGCACTGGTTGATGCTGCACTTGTATCTGGATTTTTTAAAAGTTTTTTTGATAACTGGATATATAGTGACGGAACAGATGAAATAAACCTTTACAAGGAGATAAAAACACACAGCTTAGGCTATATCTCAGGTGACGAACCTAAAGATGTGCGCAATGATACAGAAGAAACTGGCTTTATCTCTACCTATGAGTTTCTTCACTATCTTAGACTTACAAATAGAGAAGACACTGAAATCCATGATAAACTCCAGGGTGATATATACAATAATATAATTGGACAATTAAAACGTAATCGTTTTTCATCAATAAATTCTTTCCTGAGAAGTTCTATTGATATTAATTTTAATGAAGAGCAGATTGGTAATATAAAAGAAAAATACATTCAAGAGCTGATTGAGAATATAGGTCGTCGGGGATTTGAAGAGGAGCATATAAGCGGGATTTGGATTCTGGAGAGGAAGCTTGGTAAAGTAGAAGACACTGAAAAAGAAAAAGTGTACAATGCTGCCGTGTCACATCTTTTGAAAGAACTGAAATCTGATTATCGTGGCTATTTTACAGAGCAGTTTGAAAACATCCTTAACTATTTTGGAAAACCACCAAAAGAACCAAAAAAACATCTAAAAACATTTATTAGCAACATACTTCTGGATGATAATTTTGGCGCAAGTGATGCTGCTTATTTGAGGTCTGCTCAAGAATTATACAGGCGAATAGACAGGCATAATAAAAATACAGATGGCTCTTTCTTCACCGGAGAAATAGTCAAACGCGGAAAGCATAAAATAGAAGCAACAGATGTCAAAACAGAAATGGAAAGGCATATAATAGATAAAATGGAAGATATGACCGATTCTTTCGGCGAATTGGTCAATCTATATGACCTGATATTTAATAAAGAGGACTTAAGAGACAGGGTTGCAACTGAAGCCATAGATTCAGTAAGCAGAAAAAAAGAGCAGGATTCAGAAGAGACTGTAGAAGCATATCAATTCAACTGGAAAGATATTGAAACAAAAATGACAGAAATAAGAAATACCTATCCGAATATAACTCTTGCAGACACCAGTACAGATGAAGGAAACGCATTCCGTAAATTTGTAAGAAAAAGAATTATGGATGAGGCAGGAAAAGGAATTGTAACCGGCCTTGACTTCTGGGAAACTGTGTTGAGTTATGATGAAGATATACGCTCACCTTTCAAAGACCTATACGCGCAATGGTATGGGTCTGAAGATGCAAAACAATTAATATGCTGGTATGACTCTCGATATCATCCTTTAAAAATAGCCCGTGACTACAAAGCAGTTTTCGGAGATTATCCTGATGAGTTCTATAACGGCTTTAAGGACAAAGCAGTAAACTGTCTGGACTCCTTGATTACAGAAACAAAAGAAAAGGATGGAGTACTTGATGAAAAGCATGCCAGAAATATAAGATGGTATCTGCTGGATGATTTAACATATGATGAACTTTTTCTTTTGCCAGAACTGCATAAAAAAATACATTATGTCAATAAAAATTATCCAAAAATATCTGAAACAGCAATATCTAAACAGTTCAGGTCATGTTGATGTACAACATTGCACCAAACAAAAAAATAAAAAAAAGAAAAGGGTTTTATCCCTTAACATACCTTCTATAGAAGTCAGCAACGAAGATAGAGCCTGTAAACATCAGTGCAGGAAGACCGATAAGAACAATTATCATGATTGCAAATATGATTGTCAATGCATATGTCTTCAGTATCATGATAATATAGTCTCCAAGGTTTTCTTTCATCGCATCAAGAACCTTGAACTCAAAGTAAGATTCTATAGTCTGCTTCTTCATAAAGTTTACACCAAGCAAAGGTATTACAAAACAGCTAAGAAGGAAACTTACAATCTGTGAAAGATCCGCACTTACAAACTCCATAACACTTATGATTACCATATACACAATCGCAAATGGTATCGCCTTCAGAAACATCATAAACCCAAGCTTCATATCATCCATAAAATGAAACAATGGCAACTGCTCAAACTTGCCTTCAAGGAATTCATTTACAATACGTACAGTATATCCAAACAATGCAAACCAGCCAAAAATAGGCAACAAAAGCCACAATGCATTCAGCATCCCCTTAAGCCTGTTAAATGGATACTTAAATGCCTTCTCAAAACTCAATGATTCCATAATGATAGCACCTTAGATAACACTTATATTTCCCACTATTTATAGTTTTTACCTATTTTTTCCCGATAAAATACAAAGAAATCACAAACATCAAAGCAGGTATAACAAAGTACTCAACAGCAATCGCACCACCAAACAGCAATGCCTGTTTCATCATCAATATCTCAGTATTGAGGAGCATGACCTCAGATATCATCCTGATAAAGAAAGGCATAAGATCAACAGGATAGAACATACCAGATAAAAATAGCAGAGGTAAAGTAATAATAAGAGATATAAGCACAGCAACACCCTCGCTATCACTCATAAGACCAATCAAAACACCGGCAAAAGTGTTCACAAGACTGATAAACAGCAGTGCCTTTACAAGCAAAACAAAATTCAAATCATAGCTTGCGCCAAACACAGAGAACAGCAGAAACAGCACTGCAAACTGCACAACAGATACGCCTGTAAAAAACACAGCCTTTGATACTATATATGTCGCAAACGAGCTGTTGCTCACCCGTATCCTTGAAAATAGCTGCGTTTTCCTGTCATATATCACCCCTGTAGAACACAGCATAAGAATCAAAAATAGGTTAAGTACAGAAAACAAAGGTGCAATGCCCACATCCTTGGTACTGAATTCTTCATATACACCCTTCTTTTCAACAGCAACAGGATTTGAAAGATATGCAGGCTCTATATTTTCCATTCTGCCAAGATCTTCATCAATCTCAGACAGTTTTGCTTTTAGTTTCGTAAGGCCACCAACATGCTCTGTAACTTCAAGAGCAATGCCTGTCTTTTCCTTTGCATCACCACTTTGCTGCTTTATCTCATCACCCACAGCATACACAAGTGCATTCTTGAAAGGCTGCAGTTCCATGTCAAACTTCCATTCAACAAGACTGCTCACAGATGGCTCGCTATTGTCATAATATACATCAATGTTTGCCTGCTGCAGGTTGTCAAGCTTTTCTGTAAATCCATTTTCAATAACAATACCAAATAAAAACTCTCTTTCACGCACAGATTCCAAAAGCTCATAAGTGCAGTCATCACCAGATCCATACACAACATCAAAATTATCTATACCTCCAAGAATTTCTCTTGTCACAGATGTATTGTCATAATCGCAGACAATTACAGGTATCGTTTCACCAGAACCTCCGAGCATGAATATGTAGATAAGCCCAAGTATGACTGGTAGTGCCATAGACAGGTAAAGATACTTTTTCTTACGGAAGATAAGCTTGTATTCTCTTGTCAAAAACCCGATAAAGCTCTGAGGCATGATATACATTTTCTTCAAAATTCGTGCACTTTTTCCAATCATACTGATTTCACCTTCAGGAACAGTTCATCAAGTGTTGGTTCTCTAAACCCTATCTCCTCAAACCGTACACCATTCTTTTCAAGAAATTTCAAAAAATAATTTTTCTGCCCCGCACTTTCAACAGAAAACATCTTATATGACCCAAAACTGTCAAGAAGGGATATATTATGTTCCACGCAATAGCTGGCAATGGCAAATTTATGCTTCTTGTTAAGGTTGCCCATCTTCATCTCTAGGACAAAATGTGTCCTAAGTTTCCTGCAGATGTCTTTAAGCTTTCCGTCAGCAAACACTTTGCCCCTGTGCAGAAGAACAATCCTGTCTGAATGGATTTCTGCTTCAGTAAGCATATGCGTCGTGATGACAACAGTCTTTCTCCTGTTTCTCTGCTGTTCAAGAAAATGCCACAGAAGTTTCCTGTTATAGAAATCCAGGCCGACAAACGGCTCATCAAGAATCATCACTTTAGGCTTATGCAGAAAAGACACAACAATATTAAGCCTCACTTTTTGC
>JAUVES010000001.1 GCA_030594675.1 Candidatus Nanohaloarchaea archaeon | reverse complement strand
CTTGATATGGATGGAAGCTATTGCCTTGATTTGACGGCTGCCAGTGCGTATGTTTCTAAAGACATCACTGCCGACGACGAAATGTATTTTGCTTTTTTATGGAGATCAATAGCCGTGGCGACGCATCAACCTATTATTTTGTTTTATAACGGAGCTACTTATTTATCATCTCTTTTCAGAAACAATTCTACAAATAACTTAGACAGCTATAGAGGTACAACAGTAGTAGCCAGTGGTACAAAAACCATTGCTAACAGCACGACATATTTGATCGAAGTAAGATTCAAAGTTGCTGATGCTGGTGGAAGATTTGTTGTAAAGGTTGATAGTGTAACGGACATTGATTTTACAGGCGATACCAAAGAAGGTGCTAATACTCAATTTAATAAAGTTAGGCTTGGTTATTATACAGCGGGCTATCACGGGAAGGCATACTTCGATAATCTAATAATGGACGATGCTGCGTGGATAGACAAGACTTATATCCAGGCTCTTGTTCCAATAGGAGTTGGAAATACAACCGGTTGGACGCCATCGGTAGGTGCTAATTGGCAGTGCGTAGATGAAAAGCCTGCTAGTGATGCAGATTATGTCAGCATTAACTCTAATGATGCTGTGGATACCTATGCTACTGCAAATATGGTAGGAGCTATCAGCGATATCAAGTGTGTCCAAATTCAGAGTCGAGTAAAAACTGATGGAGTTCCGACTCCGACTAATCTGAAACTTGTTGTTAGAAGTGGAGGTACTGATTATCTTAGTGGAGACAAAGTTGTTCCTGCAACTGCTAAGAGTCTTTGGAATCTGTGGGAAAATAATCCTGCTGATGCAGCTGCTTGGGAAGAAACTGATGTTAATGCAATGGAGATAGGCGTAGAGAGTGCTGCTTAAACTATGGCTGATATTAGATCATTACAAAATATTGCTCAAGTTGAATGGTTTTTTGCCACTAACTATGATGAGACACTTAGAAGTATCACAATAACTTCGACTGTTTCTATAACTGATGTTCAAATATATTTAGCTGAAAATCGTTCTATTTCAATAGTTTCGACAGTTTCAGAAACTGATATTCAAGTATATTCTGATAAACAACTTTTAGTTGTAATTCTTGTAACTACTTCTATCAGTGATTTTTTGGGATTTGAAGAACTTAGTCGTTTAGTAAATCTGAGTCTGGGTATTTCTGAAACAGATATTCAAGCATATAAAGATCTTCAAACATCAGTATCTTTGGCATTAACACCAAGTGTCTCTGATGTTCAGACTTATATTGAGACTAGTTTAAGTATTTCATCTACTTTGACTATCTCTGTATTTGATAGTGTTCCTCTTAATGATACAGATTTGTTGGTTAGTATAACTTCTACAGTTTCTGAGACTGATAATCAGGGATATTCTGAGCTTCTAACTATCTTGCTTTCGATAGGAATTACAGAGACTGACATTCAGGCCTATATAGACGAAATGCTGATCTTAATGGAGCTGTCAGTAGAACTTTCAGATACTTTTTATGAACAGTTGCTTATTTCTATGATTATGAGTCTTACAGCTATCGACGGTTATCCAACAGTTTCGACAAGACAATCATATGAACTTATTGGTCGTGAGAATAGTTTTGAACTTATAGAAAGAACTAAAACTTATTATTTAGAAAAGGGGTAAGAAATATGAGTCCACATAGTGAAAGAGTATATCCAGAACTTTTAGGTTTTCCTAAGCATATGGGGATATTGAGGAAGAATCTAAACAAAAAACTTTTGGGATATGTCAAAGCTAAACATTTTGATAGAGGTGGAAATCTTATCTGGGAAAACGCATCGGCTCTTATCAACCAAGGTGAAGAAGCAATTCTGAAGGGCTGGTTTCAAGCTGTAGCTAACTATATTCCCAGTAATTTCAAACTTAATCTTGCTCAGGACGCTGCAGGCAGTATAGCTGAAACTGCTACAACTTATACAGTTGTAACTGGAACTGGTTATGCTGAAGTAGCTATTGCTCATGATAATGCAGACTGGACGGCTGCACTTGACAGTGGTGATTGGCAAGTAACGTCAAAGAACTGTGTATTCACTGCAGCTGCTGCTGATTGGGATACAGCTAATGTAATAGTTTTAGAGGCTGTTCTCAATGCTGCCGATAAACTGATTGCCTATGCGGATCTTTCCCAAGCTCGAACTGTTGGTAATGGTGAAAGTCTGACTACGAGTATCACTTTGAAACTTTCGTAAGGAGCTTTTGATGCTTATTGTAAAGCCTAGTAAAACTATAACACCAGCGTTGGAGTATGAGGAAGAAGTTCAAATTGATATTGACGTAACAGATGAACTTGGAACCAATACTATCAGCACTATCGTTTATACTATTTATAATAGCGATGATGAGGCAGATGCTACTTTAAACGGAGGTGTGTCTCATGACGGTGCTGGAGTTATTAGTTTTGGAGTCAAAGCTTGCTGTGTGGGTAAATTTAAACTTGAATTCATTGTAACTTGCAACGAACTTTTACCTGATGGCATTACGCCTTATGAGTTCATTTTCTATATGTGGGTGAAGGTCAAGGATATTTAAACTCCGTTCGATTTTTGAACAAAGGAAGATAAGAATGGAAGTTCCAAGAGATATAAATGAACAATATAGAAGAAGAAAAGATGACGAACCTACTACGTTACTTATTCTTCTAAACGAGCGAGTGGGTAATATGCAAACAGATTTAAAAGAACTTATAGACGATCAAGCAGATAATCCATGTGATACTCATGATTTGCGCTTAGGCATGTTAGAAAAGATTACTTGGGCAGTTGTTGCAGCTGTAGGACTTTTAATTGTAGAAGCTCTTATATCTGTTTTTAAGGGTGGCCAGTGAATAAAGTTGTGTGTTATTGTAATGAGCAGTTAGGTAGAGTTACGAAAGATCTTAATGTTGTTAGATTGGAATTGACAAGGATTCAAGAATGTCTTAATAGACTTTTAATGATAAGTCAAAATCCAACAGGTTATTTTTATAGAAGAAAGGAAGATTCTAAAACTATGAAAGTATTATTCTTAATGGCAGGTTCTACTTTACGTCAGACGAAGAGTGTTGATAATGCTGCTTGTATTAAGTTTATGTCAAAACAGTCTTGCCGCTTATTTGAGTTTGACTTATCTGCGATTAGTATTAAGGAACTAAAGATTCCAGATATTCAGACTACCTTTGGGGAGAAAAAAGAAGATGGAGACAAAAACTAAAGCTGAAAATGAAAAAGAACTTGAGGACAGAATAGCATTGATCAGGGCTTATACGAGAGCTCTGGGTCTTCTGATTCCTCTGATTGCTGTCTGTGTAGGAATCTTTGTAGTTTCTGATATTCGAGATACTCTTACTGGTGGTGTTATAGGCGTTCTTGGAACTGCTGGAATATTTTATTATGAGGGAAAGATTTAGATTATGAAAAGTTTGCTACTTAGTTTATTTATGTTCTTAATATTAGTGACTTCTGGTGATGCCTGGGAACTTAGTTGGAACGCTTCCGATGGAGATCCTACCGGCTATAATGTCTTCTACTGTCTACTTCAGACTCCTGATGATGTTATTAAGACAGATGTAGGTGATGTTATGGTATTTGAATTAGATGATATTGGTCTTCTGTCTGAGACTAGATATGAATTCTGGGTAACTGCTTATAATGTTAGTGGAGAGAGTTCTGAATCTGATCATCTTAGATGGACATATCCAAAAGATCCAATTGTGATAGAAACTTTAGGTGCTCCAGTTATTATAACTATTATGCCTTAAAAGGGATTTTAAATGCCTACTATAATCGACCCGAGACAGAAACGTAACAATGCTTCGTTGAGGAGTCTCAAATATAACTATGATTATCCTGATGGTCTTGATCTTCGTCCTGGTTATGCTTTCCATGATGAGTTGAGAGATAAAATTATGCGATATGCTAGAGATTCTGCTGACACTATTTCTCATCGCTTCGATTCTTGGAATAAGATTGACGAGACGCTGACGACTTATATTGATACTGATGCTGCTGAGGAAGATATCAAAGATGAAGATCATCGCAAACCAGTCTCAATAATTTATCCTTATTCTTATGCGATTCTTGAGACAATTCTTAGTTATCTTTTGGCAGCATTTTTCCAAGAGCCAGTTTTCAGATATGAAGGAGTTTCGCCTGAAGACACAATTGGTGCTATCATGTTGGAGAAAGTTGTTGATCTTCATGTGAATAAGTTTAAAGCAATCTTAAATCTTCATACAATGTTTCGAGATTCTCTTTCTTATGGTTTTGGAGTTGTAGCTCCAACTTGGAGAAAGCAATATGGAAATGTATTTTCACGTCAGATAACTACTCCGTGGTTTGGAGAAGACAAAGTTGAACGAGTCTCAAGGCGAGAACTGATTGCTGAAGGAAATGCTCTTTCTAATATTGATCCTTATCTCTGCTTGCCAGATCCTAATGTCTCGATCTCAGATTGTCAAAAGGGAGACTTTTTTGGCTGGATAGATCGAATGAATTATCATGATTTGTTGTCTGAGGAGCAGGTTTCAGAGTATCTTTTCAATGTCAAGTATTGTAAAGATGTGATAGGGAAGAAGACTTCAATCTATCCTTCTGATCAGTCTGCCAGATGGAAGAAGGGCCAGCCAGCTGTTTCTGATTATGAGAGTAATATTTCTCATCCTCATGATATCGTGCATATGTATGTTAAGCTGATTCCTAAAGATTGGAAGCTTGGTAGCTATGAGTATCCTGAAAAGTGGATGTTTTCAGTTGTATCAGATCAAGTTATCATTGAGGCCAGGCCAATTGGTCTTGGTCATGATCTTTTTCCAATAGCAGTGGCTGCCCCTGACTTTGATGGCTATGCTATGACACCAGTTTCTAGATTGGAGACTCTTTATGGCTTACAACATACTCTTGACTGGATGTTTAATGCACATGTAGCGAACGTCCGTAAGATTATCAACGACACACTTATTGTGGATCCTTATCTTATCAATGTGCCTGATCTGGAGACTCCTAGACCAGGAGGAATAGTTAGAACTCGAAGACCTGCATGGGGACGTGGTGTCAAAGATTCTGTTATGCAACTTGGAGTCACTGACGTAACTCGTGGACATGTTGCGGATGCTGCGATTATTAGGGAGGCGATGGATAAGATTGGTGGAACTGATTCTGCTACGATGGGCAGTCTTCGCAGTGGTGGTCCTGAGCGTCTGACAGGGAAAGAGTTCGAGGGAACTCAAAAGGGTGCCTATACTCGTCTTGAACGAGTTGCCAGAATCGTAGGCGTCCAGGCTATGCAAGACATCGGTTATATGTTTGCTTATCATACTCAACAGTTTATGAGTCAAGAGCTTTATGTCTCGACGACTGGTCGTTGGCAAGAAACTCTTATGCATGAGTATCAAATTGGAGATAAGAAGCAGATGAAGGTCAGTCCTTATGATCTCCTTGTTTCTTATGATGTAAAGGTTCGAGATGGATCAGTTCCTGGCGGCAACTTTTCAGGTGTTTGGATGAAGATGTTTGAAGTTCTTGCTAGTCATCCTGAACTCCAACAACAGTTTGATCTTGTGAGAATTTTTAAACATATAGCTAGGAACAGTGGAGCTAAGAATATTGAAGAGTTTACGAAAGTTCAAATGGCTCCTAATGAGCAAGTAGCTCAGCAGGCAGAGGCTGGTAACGTAGTTCCAATTTCACAAATGCTGGGAGGCCAGTAATGAGTTATCATTCTACAAGAGGCCAACTTGATGAATTTTTCAAATCATCTGTTATTTGGAAAGATATTAAGGAAGAACTTGAAGTATGGCTTTCAGAGGTTCACATGCAACTTGAGAATAACGATGGAGAGTTTTCATCGAGAATTCTAGATCGTCTTGGAGGTAATGCTGAGGCAGTAAGAAATTTTATGGATTTTAGAAAAGTCATGTTAACTAATTATGATATAGATCAAATGGGAGGAAACAACGATGCCTGATGATGTAACAAAAAGTCTTGAAGAAGAATTAGACGAAATTGATGACGTTAATGACGTTGGCGAAGTTTATGAGGAGGAGTCTGATGAAGATACTTCTGATGATAAAGAAACTTCTGACGAAACTTCTGATGAAGCTAAAACTGAAACTGAAACAACTGAGGAGGAATCTGATGGCGAGAAGGAAGATAGCGAAAAAGAAAGTGTTGGAGAAAAGACGTCAGAAGAAACAGATACTTCAGGGGAAGCGGGATCAGAAGAGACTAAAGAAGGCGAAGCAGAGTCAGAAGCGTCTGAAGATTTGGATGGCCAGCAAAGAATAGAAGGTTTGATAGCTGAGATAGATCGTCTAAGTGGACTTTTGGTTACTAAGGCTCTAGTGAAGACTGAGGTTGTTAAGGAAAAGGCAGTTGAAGAAACCATTACAACTACTGCAGATTTTGAAGATTTTATTGGCGAACTTGATATGGATGATGTAGCTTCTAAACCTGAGATTATGAACGAACTTTTGAATAAAGTTCTTCAGAAGGGAATTGAGACTGGAAAAAGTTTAAGTAAAGATCAAACTGCTGCAGTGGATTCTTCTGTTTCTCAAACTGTTGCATCACAAGTTGATAGTGCAATAGCGTTAAAAAGCATGATTGATGAATTCTATGGTGCAAATCCTGAGCTTGGTAATGTAAGACAAGTAGTTCAAGCATGTGCATCTCAGATAGTTCAGGAGAGTCCTGATAAGTCGTTTAAGGATGTTCTGAATATGGCTGCTGAGGCGGCCAGAAAGACTCTTGGAATACCTAAAAGTGCTAAGAAAACCAAGATTGCAAAACCTGAAGATGCGGCTTTTGCAGAACAAAAGGGAGGCCAGAGGAAGAAAGCGAGAAAGGTCTCTAAACTACAACAACAACTTGATGAATTATAAGGAGGTTTAAGATGGATAATCGAGTAAGTGGAAGTGATTTTGATACACAGTTAGATTTGGAAGGTCTGCCAAGACATTTAGTTTTGTCAGTAGCTGCAGGTCTAACATATTCTATGATGCCAAGTGACAGGATTCTTATCGTCGATACAACTGATGCTGGTGGGGATGGTGTTGCAATAGTAACATTACCTTCACTAGCAGATGCAATTGGAAAGTTCTACTATGTCTGTGCTCCTGTTGGCGCGACTGGTGGCGATCTTTCTCTTTATGAGAAGGAGACTGGATCTGAACTTGCTACTAATGGAGATATGGATGCAGATGATGATCATATTATTCTGTTTTCAACTGGCAAAGAATGGCGAACTATTCTTGATGGCGTTGCTTAAGAACTTTTAACAACTATGTTCGGAAATCGAACGAAGGGATAATGGTAAACTAATGGGACTGGGAAGAGGATTAGATAGACTGAGAAGGCCTGCTGCAGATAATACTGCAAATAGTTTCATGAATCAGGTCGTGGGAAATAAGAAAGATGCAGCTGCTGTTGGGGCAGTTTCTGAGACAGAGACGCTGATGGCTTATTTGAAACAGCTTGTTGGTGGTGAGGTAAAGGAATTTATTGCTGGTACTACTGATGTTTCGCCACTGGCTTCTATGAGTCTTTGGACTATTACTGGAGGTCCTGTTATGGTTCATGAGATCTTTGGAGTTGTAACTACGACGCTGATTCAAGCACAGGCAACGACTATTAAGCTTATTCTAGATCCAACTGATGGTGGAACTAATGTAGATCTTTCTAGTGCTGGTTTAGATGCGACTGGAGATGCAACTGGAACTCTCTATCGTTGGACAAAGGATTTCAGTGAGGCTATTATAGCCCTGTTGGATGCGATGGAGGCTACTGATATTCAAGCTCCAGGGGTTATTCTTATGCCTGGAGATATAGAGGTTGTTTATGGAGATACTTCAACGGGACAGATTAATTGGTATTGTCAATATTCGTCTTTAGGAGGAATTCTGGCAGCAGCTTAAAATTAACAATTAACTTTTGAAGGGAGATATAAAATGGCTTTTCTCGGAATGAGAGGTAATGGCGACTGGGTAACTGACCAGCGACCTAAAAATTGGAGAGAGAAAATATTGCAACTTTATCCAAACGGAGATGCTCCGTTAACTGCAATACTTTCTATGATGAAAAATGAATCTGTTGATGATCCTGAGTTTAACTGGTGGACAAAGAGTCTAGCAGGCCAGGCTGCGACAGTTGTAAGTGTGTGGAAATTGGCAACCCTTGCTACTACTGAATATACAACTGGTGGAGTTGCTGGAGATACTCTTTACTGTAATATTGGTACTGAGGCTGCTTGCAAGGAGTTTCGGACTGGTCATCAAGTTCTGCTTAGAAATACTGATAATTTTGCAGATGATACAAATGCTAAGGTTACTAGTGTTGTCTTAAATGGGGCTAGCAGTTATATTGCAGTAAAGCTTTTGGAAGCTGATCCGACTACGACAGGTATTGCAGATTGTGATCGTATTCTTATCATCGGCTCAATCAATCCTGAAGGTGGAACTATGCCTCAGGCAGTTGCATATGATCCTACAAAGCATTACAATTATACTCAGATTTTCAGAACTCCTCTGAGTATTACACGAACTGCTCGTAAGACCAAACTGCGTACTGGCGATCAGTACCGTGAAGCTAAACGTGAGGCGTTGGAACTTCATTCAGTTGAGATGGAAAAGGCGTTTCTGTGGGGGATTAGAACTGAGGGTACTGGTGACAACGGTAAGCCGGAAAGGACGACTGCGGGTCTTTGCAGAACTGTTATTGACAACAGTGGTAATGTTAGTGACTTTACAACTGACACTGACTTTACTGACACTTCGTGGCTTAGTAGTGGTGAGGAATGGCTTGATGTTCAACTTGAAACTATTTTTCGTTATGGTTCTCAGGATCGAATGGCATTTGCTGGCTCGGGCGTAGTTCTTGCCATTAACAAACTGGTTAAGGAGTATGGTAATTTTGATTTTACCTCGGCAACAATGGACTATGGTATTCAGGTAAAGAGCTGGGTGACTCCTTTTGGAACTATCCATATTAAGATTCATCCGTTGTTCTCTTATGAGGTAACTAACCGGAATTGTATGGTTATCTTTGATCCTGCTGATCTTCGTTATCGCTACATTGACGATACGACTTTCTATGCTGATCCAGATAAGCAAAACACTGGTAGAAATCGTATTGATGGAACTGATGAAGAGTATCTGACTGAGTGTGGGTTAGAGTTCCATCACTATGCAAAAACGGGATTCTTGAGTGGCTTCGGTAGTGACAATGGCACTCCTTAGGATTAAGTTTTAATTTAAATAGAGGCGGAGCTTAATTGTTCCGCCTCTCTGTTCAAATTTTGAATGGAGATAATATGGTATTTTTAGATAAATATGGCTGGCCAGTTGAGCGAACTAAGGGATATAAGTTTTTTAATTTTATTCGTTTATTAGTTCATACTCGTAAAGTTTGTCGAGGTTATTGGAATGGTTTTAAAATAGTTCAATATAAATTAAAGGAATCTGTTCATGAATCTCCTAGAACTTAGAACTCAATTTGTAAAAATCTCAGGTCGTTATGATCTGGTTGTTAATCAAACTGACTGGGTAGACAATGGTGCAGATTTTTATATTCAAGCGGGACAGAATTTCTTAGATCGTCTGAGAGATACTCCGAAAAGTTATAACTCAGTATTTACAAGACTTGCTGCTGGAGAATGGTATGTGACATTTTCTAAGTGTAGGTCGATCAGAGAAGTTTGGATTAACAACACTGAGGGTAGGTCAGAACTTGAAAAAAAGCCTATGAGCTGGCTTTACGAGGAATACTCAGGGTTGGTATCTACGACTGATCAGGGGACTCCTCTTTATTATTGTCCTGCAAAATTGAGATCTAGTGATAATATTGATCAAGATGATCTGGGAGTTTTCTTTAATTATACCGAAGATGGCAGTAATGAGTTGAGGGGTATTATTATTCTTGGAGTTCCTGACGAAAGTGTGGTAGTTGAAATCCAAGGATTGTTTTATTCGGAAGATCTTAGTCGAGATTCTTCTACTAGCTACTGGACATCGAACTGGCCTGAGACGCTTGTTAAGGCTGCTATGCACCAACTGGCGACGTTTCAAAGAGATCATAATGACGCAGCGAACTGGCTTAAGGCTATTTATGCAGATCTTGAAGGAATTGACAAAGACAGTGTGGATGAGATGATCTCAGACATTAATCAGATAAAGGGGTAAAGATGCTTACAGAAAAAGAAAAACAGGAAATTATAGATATGGCAGTTGAAAAAGCTCTTTTGATGATTCCTGAAGTTGTTGGCAATATGATGACTAATCATGTGGCTATGACTAAAATAAATAGTAAGTTTTATAAAGATCATCCAGAGTTTAAAGATCATAAAGATGCAGTTGTTTCAGTGATCGAGATGATTGAAGGGCAAGATCCGACAGTTGATTATAAAGAGATTTTGGAAAAGTCTATACCGGAGATTAAGAAAAGAATTTCTACAATAGTTAAGATGGATGTCAAGGATATTTCTCCAAAATTTAATAGAGATTTTTCTAATGTAGATGGTGGTCTAGATTCTAATTCTAACTCTTATGGAGATTTGTAATGGATGTTTCCAGTGGTGGAAGATTTTCTCATGTCATAAAAACGAGTCAGATTTCAAAGGGTCTTCGCAGATCTAAACGTGATCCTCGTAATAGCGGCTTTATGGTTAATTGTTCTGGTGCAGTTGGTAGAGACGGAGTTTTGCAGGTTTTAGATGAACTTACGAGACTTGATGCTTCCGTTGATGAAGGTTTTCCATTTCCTCAGCTTTTTGTATTTACTAATATTATTATTGTCTGTGGACAGACTAAGATTTATGAATGGGATGGAAGTTCGTTAGTTTTGAAGCTAACTGTAACTGCTGGATTTGCCTGGAAAGTAGTTGATTTTTTTGACTACGTTTATATGAGTAATCAAAGGGTAGCTGTTGTCAGAGATGCTGGAAGCAAGGCTTATAGTGAGACGTTTGATTTGCCAACAGCAAGAGCTATTTGTAACTTTAATGGACAAGTTTTAGTTGGAGCTCCTGACGTAACTGTTAGTGCGACCGGAGTAGCTTTCGGTGGCGAAGTAATACCTATAACTGTGACTCAGCATGGAGATTGGACTTAGATGTCGTGGATAGATGATAATAAAGATGAAGGTCCTTGGGACTTCTCTGATCAACCTGATAAACCTTATTATAATGAGGGAAATCTGATTAGTAGTCGAGAAGATCCTGTATGGGGAGACGCCTTTTTTGCAGATAAGATTGGCAAGACTCCTGTTACGCCTGAGCATTATCCTTGGTGTGGCTATTGGTTTAAAGGACCTGTAGGAAGTTCTGAAGATTTTGAGGGGAATCTTTATGCTTGTGGAGCTAACGAATATAGTCAACTGGGGATAGAAGATTATCAAGTTGGAACTATCTTTTATACTCCTGTTTCAGTTGATATTTGGACTTCTATGGCAGCTGGATTCTATCACTCAGCAGCTGTTAAGGCTGATGGAACTCTGTGGGTAACTGGTTATAATTCTAATGGACAGTTGGGATTAGGAGATACAGATGCTAGGTATGTTTTAACTCAGGTTGGTGCTGATACTGACTGGGTAAGTGTTCATTGTGGAGCTTATTATACCTTTGCTATTAATACTGGTGGAGAGATTTGGACTACAGGAAAGAATACTAGTGGTCAGTTAGGTTTAGGAGATATTGCTCAGAGAACTTCTTTTACTCAAGTTGCGTTGGCTGATTTTGAAAGTATTGATTGTGGCCCTGATCACGCTTTGATTATTAAGACAGATGGGACACTTTGGGGATCTGGAGATAATTCTGTTGGTCAGCTTGGTATGGGCGCAGTTGTAAGTGTTGATACTTTTACTCAAATTGGAGTAGATGTTGATCATGCTAGTTGTGCTTGTGGAGAACTTCATTCAGCAATTATCAAAGACGATGGAAGTCTTTATACGACTGGTTACAATCCTTATGGAGAGTTAGGCTTCACTGCTTACGATCATAAGACGGTTTTTACCTTAGTTGGGACTGGATGGAAGAAAGTTTCTTGTGGCTCTTTCTTTACAGTGGCGATTAAAATAGCTGAAACTTTGTGGGGGACTGGTGATAATTCTAAGGGGCAGATAGGTCTTGGGGCAACTGTCAGTGTCGATTCTTTTACTCAGATTGGCTCAGACAGTGATTGGGCTTCTGTAGATTGTGGAGTTAATACTACAACTGTTATTAAAGTATCTGAGGCAACTTGGGTCACTGGAGCTAATTATTATGGAGAGTTAGGTTCTGGAGATTATGATGGTTTTAGGACAACGTTGTATGAGGTTGCCGGATCTTTCTCTGCTACGGTTGCTGGCTGGTATCATAATCTCGCATTGAAAGCAGATGGAATTCTTTATGTAGTTGGATATTCTTACAGAGGTCAGGTTGGGATAGGAGATCAAAGTATAGTTGAGGAACTGACACTTTGTAATGAGCATACGTGGTTAGCTGTAGATACTTATAAAGAACACACAGTTGCTCTTAAGGAAGATCGAACTGTCTGGGGAGTCGGTAGAAATAATACTGGTCAGTTAGCTCAGGGAGCTGGAGCTAGTCAGTTACTTTATAGTTTGGCTGAAATTATGTCTGATCTCTGTTCTATGGTAGCGACTGGTTATCAACATTCAGCAGTGCTTAAAATGAATGGTACTATTTGGGCAACTGGTTATAATTATTATGGACAACTTGGAGTTGGGGATGAAACAACTGTTTATGATTTTGTACAAGAATCTGGTGGAGATTCTGATTGGGCTTTTCTAGCTATTGGTGGTAACAGTTCTCTGGCTATTAAAACTGATGGCACTATGTACGGAGTGGGTCAAAATAGTGGATCAACAAAGGGAAGACTTGGACTTGGTGATGAGGTAGATAGGAATGTTTATACTTTGACAGATGGTACTGGTTGGAAACAGTGCTCGCTAGGTAATTGACATTCTGCAGCCGTCAGGTCTGACGGAACACTTTGGACAACGGGAAGGAATGACGAGGGGCAACTTGGCTTAGGCGACAACGTACATAGACTTGTCTGGACTCAGGTTGGCAGTGATGCTGATTGGCTTAACGTAGAATGTGGAGCCGAGTTTACGCTGGCAGTAAAGACAAACGGCAGGCTTTATGGAGCTGGTGAGAATGATTATGGACAACTAGGTTTGGCAGATAATATTAATGTTAATGTTTTTACAGAGATTTCTAGTGGTTGGAAAACTATTACTCATTATGACTTGCCAACTTTTAGCGGTGGCTATTCTCACTCACTTGGCGTAAAGGTTGCGAATCTTAGAAGTACTGGAAGAAACTCTACTGGACAACTGGCAATAAGCAGTAGTGGGGTTGGAACAGATAGAAATGAATTTGATGTCATAACTCAGTCCATTCCTGACAGAGGTACAGATTTTTGGAAATTTGTAGTTTGTGGGCAGTATCATACAATGGCACTTAGAATATAAATAAGAAGGAGAAAACTAATGGCAACAGAAGCTTCGAATAAGATCAAATATTTACTTGCTACAAAAGTCATTGACTTTGCAAATGATGTGTTTAAGATTGCTTTGATGGCAACTGGCTTTACGTTTAATAAAGATACACATCATGGTTATGCAGATATAAGTGGCAATGAACTGGCAACTGCTAACGGCTATACTGCAGGTGGAAATACTTTGGCTGGCGTAGGAGTGGTTGAAGATGATACTGATGATCGAACTGAGGTAACGTGGAATAATACTACTTGGAATGCAGCTGGTGGAAGTATTGGACCTTCACCTGGAGCTATTATCTATGATGACACAGCAGCTGATGATCCGATAGTAGGCTATATAGACTTCGGTGGAGATCAAACACAGGCGGACGGAGGTACGGCCACGATATCCTCGATTGAGTTTCGCTTATCATAACTACGTTCGATTTTTGAACAAAGGGAGAAAGAATGCCTAGTGGACTTTTAGCAGCTGTTGATATTGAAGCAGGTGTAGATACGCTTATTTATCAAGCGCCTGGTGGCCGAGCTTTTAATGTTAACATTCGCATCTGTAATCGTAATAGTTTTGATGTGCATATTAGATTAGCGGTAACTGCCGGAAATTTAGAGGATTTAAAAGCTGCTGAATATAATGAGTATGATACGATTCTAAGAGCTAATGGTAATATTGAAAGGTCTGGGGTTTCGGTAGCTCAGTACCAATCTATTATAGGATATTCAGATACTGGAAATGTCAGTTTTCAGGTTGGGAGTGCTTATCCATGAGTCGTACACAGCATCCACTTGAGGTCTATCGTTTTGATGATATGATTGAAGAAGGTCTTGAAGTTCATGAGAAGACAGTTCGAGATCTTTTAAATGAGATCTTAGTACAATTAAAAGTTCTAACTCATCATATGGAAATAGTAACTAGTAGTGAAATAGAACAGGAGGATATAAAAAATGATTATTAGAGATCCAGGTACAAGTCGAGGAATGGGAGTAAATTCTGAAGGCTATGGAAATGTTGCGTCAGTTATGCGGCCACTTCAGCACCATGCAAATGTAAGTTGCGGGCATGCTTATAGTGCTATTATAGACTTGACACCAACTGGAGCTGGAGATTGCTTCTTTTATATTAAAAATACAGATGTTCTTAATCTTGTTATGAGATCAATTTCTCTTTATAGTGCGTCTGCTGAAAGTATTCAAGTTAAACTTGGTGATACTGGAACTGTTGGTGGTACTCATGCAACTCTTACACCTGTCTCTCGTAATGCTGGAAGTGGGAAGACTGCAGATGCTACGTGTGAGAGTGGAGTAGATATAACAGGACTTTCTGGAGGAGATATCGTAGATGTAATCCAATGTACTAATAGTTATAATAAGATCAGATGGGATAGTAGTTTAGTAGTGCCAAAGAATTCCATACTATCACTTTATGCTGTAACTGGAGCAGTAGCACTTAAGGCTGTCTTGTCGTTTCTTTTCTTATGTGAATAGTAGGAGAACTAAATGTTAAAAGTTGCATTAGCTACAATAAAAGATGAGCGAGAGTATCGGACTGGGGGTCTTTACGAAGAACCTATTCTAATAACTCAGCCTATTCATACATTTGAGGGTGTTTTTAAAACAACTACTCATACAGTTGCTGGAACTTCTACTGTAGCTGAACCATTACCTAAGAGTTCTTTACTTTTAACTGATCTTGTTTTGACGACTGATAAGGTCGCATTATCAACTGTTACAATTAGTTTTACTGATGGCGTGAATACTATAAATATCTTAACTGCTAATACAAGTGACGCTCCAGTTAATCTTTCAATTCCCTTTGCAGGAAGATGGCAAGGTTGGAAAGATGCTAAAATAGAACTAACAACTGTTAATAATGTTACAGCTACTGTAGCTTGTGGCTATATGAAAATAGAAGAAAAATATACACTTGCCTTTGATGATTGGGATTCTAGGAGATAAAAATGGCCATAGATATTACGGCAGATCCAATTGTAACAACTGCAGCAATTCTTGGTACAGATGAATTCTGGATAGCAGTTGGAACTCCAATAGAAGTCTCGACAGGTCTCTATGCAGTCAGAAGTCAATTTCCATATGCTCCGATTAATTATTCACTCAACCAAGAGTTTGATTGCCAGGCAGATGATGAAAATCTTGACATCCCAATAGTCACTGCGACCTTGACTGGTGAGTGGTTTAATATCTGTTTGTGGGCAGATCCTATAGAAGTCACTACGCTGCCAACTGGAGATTGGATTGTTGGCACACTTATGAATGCCGCTCCTATTATTGTAGCAACTAGTTTTAAAGATGCTGATATTCTTCTTGAAGTTGCTAAGAAAAATTGGGTTAAGTGGTCTGATATTGGAAGTTTAGACTTTGCTATCGGAAGGGCTAATGTAGCTGGAGAACGTCCTCTTGATTGGAGCGGCTGGGTTTATGATATTAGAAAACTTGGAAACAAAGTTGTTGCTTATGGTGAGAATGGAGTTTCAATTCTCAAGCCTGCTGATAAATATTACGGTCTTGAGACAGTTAGCAAGCTGGGTCTTTACAGTCCTGAAGCAGCAACTGGAACTGATAAGATTCATTATTTTATAGATTCTAAAGGTCAACTGTGGGAATTTGGAGAAACTCTGATGCTTCTAGATTACTCTGAATATTTTTCTCTTATGTCAGATCTTGTTATGTCTTATGATGTTGAGAATAATATTATCTATATCTGTGATGGAACTGTCGGTTATGCGTATTCTCCAGTAGACAAGAGTCTTGGAAGTGGCCCTGTTAATGTAACAGGAATTGGTTCGAAGAATGGCAATCTTTACATAACATCTCCTGCAACTGTTGATATTCCGACATTTGAGATTTGTACTGACATCTACGACATGGGTACAAGAAAGTTTAAAACTATTCGTTCGATTGAGGTTGGTACAGATCTGACCGGAAATATGGAAGCCTCGATAGATTTTCGAGTTAGTAACAAAGTTGCTTTTTCTAATATCGGTTGGCATCCAGTTACACTTGAAGGTGTCGCTCATATGACTTGTTATGGATTGGAGTTTCGATTTAAACTTAGAGTTTCGACTTATGAATATTTTGAACTTGACTATTTAAAAATAAACGGTTTTGTGCATGGCTATTCTTACACTGAACACACGCTACGTTCAATTTCCGAATAAAGGAGTTAACGATGATAGTTAAAATATTGCCTGTACAAATTCCTGTTTTTTGGGAGAGTATTAAATTCTGTGCAGTGACTGCAGACGAAGTAGCTAAGGAATTTCGACAAGTTTATCTCAATGAACTTCTTCAAGCACTTTTAAGCGATACTGCTCAATGTTTTGTTCGCTTAAATGATAGACGAGTGTTAGTAACTCTGATGGTCACGAGAATGCAGATTCATAAAGTTACTGCTAGAAAGTCTCTCCAAATTCAAATATTATATTCATTAGAAAAAGTTGATGCAGCAGAATGGGATAGTGATTATGTATTTTTAAGAAATTTTGCCACTAAGCAGCAGTGTGATTCTATTATTTTTGAGACTCGACATGAGAGAGTAATGGAACTTGGACGCAGGGTAGGATTTAAGGAAATTCAGAGATCTTTTGGATTTAATTTAACCTAAGGAGGTTCTGATGGGTAGTAGTAGTAAAGCTAGCGATACAATGACGATTAGATATGCGCCCTATGTAGAAACTCGGCATAATAATTTTCTCGGAGAAGTACAATCTAGACGGATGGCCGTTATAGATGCCTCTCCTTTTTCTGATTATACAGATGTTGAAGTTGATAATGCTTTTTTTGGGGCTGGCTATGTTATAAGTAGTTTTCCATCTCTTTATGACATGTATGGAAAGTTTATGGCAGGCTTAGATATAGATGCTCTTTATAGTCAGTTGTTTGAGGATACTTTGAACTCTTCTGAGGTAGATAATCTAGTATCTGCTGAAGCAGTTCTAATGGAAGATGATATAGAAGCTAATGTTTTGCCAAGACTACAGACAGGTATTAGAGACATTAACTCAGTTCTTGCTAGCACCTTTGTTGTAGGTAAGTCACTGATTGAAGACACAAGGGTCAAGGCTTTGGAAAAATTCAGAGCTGAGTTAAAATATAAACTTATTCCGACAGTCAGAGATAGATGGATAGCGCATCTTGACTGGAATAAAAACATTGTATGTACCTATGCTGAGATTATGAAGTTTTATTTTTCAGCAAAGATGGATATAGATGATATTAATTATAGTTATGATGCTAAAGATAAGCTTTGGCCATTTACAGTTTTGGAATATGAGCGAGCAGCGCTAGGAGCACTACAAGGAGCTACTACAACTACGACTAATGCAGCTGGAGCTTCGACAGTTTCAAGAGTTCTTGGTGGCGCACTTTCAGGTGCTGCAACTGGAGCTATGATTGGTAATGCAGTAGCGCCAGCGCAGGCAGCGACAAGTACTTCAGCTGCAACGGCAGGTGGGGCTGGATGGGGAGCTGGAATTGGAGCAGCATTGGGAATTGCAGCAGCTCTTACTTATTAGGAGGTTTATTATGGGAGATTGGAAGTTTGGTAGTTTTTTTTATGGGGCAGGATATTCTACTAGTAGTGGCCTTGGTGCTGGTAAACTTCATACGATGGGAGGAACACTTAGATTTGCGCCATATGTAGAAGCATATCATGCTAGTTTTTTAGATACTCTTCAAGATTATTGTGATCAAACTATAGACTATTCTGAATCTTCTTATAAGTCTTTTATGGCATTAAATTCTGATGAAGCTTTCTTTGGCGCAGGTTATGTTTTAAGTAATTTTCCGTCTTTGCATGATATGTTTGGAAAGTTCATGGTGGGCTTAGATATAGATAGTTTGTTTAGTAATATATTTGAAAATTCTTTGGCAGTTCCTGAGATAGACGCTTTGACAGAAACTAATATCAGTTTAACAAATGATAATATTGTAAAAGATTTGATTCCTAAGTTTGTACTTAGTATGAGAAGTTTAAATGCAGTTGTAAGTAGTTCTTTTATAATTGGCAAGACTGTATTAGAAGAGCGTCGAGTTAAACTCAGAGCTACCATTAGTGCTAATTTGAAATATCTTTTAATTCC
Source organism: Candidatus Nanohaloarchaea archaeon (assembly GCA_030594675.1). Taxonomy (GTDB): domain Archaea; phylum EX4484-52; class EX4484-52; order EX4484-52; family GLR71; genus GLR71. The sequence continues at coordinate 31,112 of JAUVES010000001.1, read as the reverse complement.
AGATATTACTGAGCGTTGGATAGATTCATTGAATCAGAAGAAGAAAGTTATATTTTCGTATGCTTTTATTATGAAGCTCCAATTTATGGCAAAACTTGATACTGATAGATATAATTATCGACTTACACTTCGACACATTCTATGGCCTTTTATGATTCTTGAATATAAGAGAGCTGCATTAGCTGCATTGCGAGGTCCAAAGGTTAAGGAAGTATCTCTTAGAGAAAGATCTGATTTTTCAAAGGGTTTGCTAATATCAAGTTATTGGATGATGGGAATTAGCATTGGATCTTATTTTGGGCCTATAGGAGCTATTATTGGAGGAATAATTGGTTATTTAGTTGGCTTGGCAATAGTATTATTTGAATAAAAGGAGATTTAAAAATGGCACTTGTTGATAATCAAGCTTTAGTTAGTCAGCTTGGACAGAAAGAGCAATCTTCAGATTTTATGAAAAGCTTGTTGGGTAATACAGAGCTTCTTTCTATTGTTATGGATATGGTTGGAAGCAAGTTAGATCCTGAGAATCCTTTCGCAGGTGTAGGTTCGACACTTGCAAGAAGCAGCTTGGCAGCTAAGGCAGAAAAAGAACGTGAGACAAGCGGTAAGCAAGATTGGAGTCGTTTTATGGAGATGCTAACTGGAAAAGACAAGGCAGGGCCTACGACTGTTTCGCTTTCGAGAGATCCTACTGGGGCTGGAGGACTTCAATATAATATCACAGGTATGGAAGAAGTTGAGAAACGTATGGAAGAAACTTCTAAACCTGTTATAAGAAGTTCGGAAGAGTTTATAAAAGATTTTAGTGGAGGCTTTTAAAATGGCTGGCTTAGTAGGACTATCCCCACAAGAGATTAGTGCAATTGGAGCAAGAAGAGATGTAACGGAAAGTAATCGTTATAAACAAGCGCAGATGCTCATCAATATGATGGGAACTAGACAACAGGGAGAACTGGCAAAACGAAAACTCGATCTTCTTGAAAATCCTCCTATGGTTAAAATGAAGATTGCTGATCAGATCTATGAGATTCCAAGACAGTCTCAGATCGAAGGTGCTAAGGCTAAGGCTGAGGTTGAAGAGCGTCTTAGAACTGGTTTGATAGATCAAGCTCAACATGATGCTTGGATGAAGCCAGTTGTTACAAGTCTTCCTAGTGGAGAAGGAGGTTGGGTAGATTATGAAGTTCCAAGCGGCATGCTTCAACAGATGGCAGGTGGAATTAAGAGTCTTCAAGACGTGAGGGTTTCAGGAGTAGAAGAAGATCGGAAACGTAAGGGAGTTGAGGCTCTTGGAGGTCAGACGATTGGAGATATAGAAAATATTCCACTTTCGACTCTTGCTGCTACAATGCCAGGTGGTGTTATTCCTGCGATGGTCGCTAAGCCAATGGCTGGAGTTGCAGCTTTGAGGCCTGAGGAACGCCGGAAGCTTATAGTTGATCATGAGAAGTCTGCTGATGATCTGAGAACTGAATTTTATGCTTCAGATGCTTCTATCGCAGCCTATAATGATCGTTCTAAGACTCTTGACTATCCTTCTATGATGTTTCGAGGAACTGCAGATAAAACTTTTTTAGGTATAACATATGGTGAGGAAGATAAGCCTATTGAAGTTAAGCTGCCAGTTGCAAATAGAGTTCAAATGACTCCTACTGACATATTTACAGCTGCTAAGCGAAAAGGAATATCTGTTAATGATCGCCTGCAGGAGATCTACGAAGGGATGATTGTGATAGAGCATGCAGAGAAGATAAAAGCTAATAAAGAAAGATTTGAGGGAAGATAATGGAGCAATTAGATGCCTTTGATCAGCAAGTTTCGGAAGCTCAGAAATATCTAGTTACAGAACAAGAGTCTCAATCGATAGCTCCCGCCCAGTCGCAACCAGAAGTTCTTGTCGAACCTGAAGGACTCTCGCCAACAGAAGCCTTGCCAGAGACTGACTGGCTTGATGCTTTTGATGCTCAGGTTCAAGAGGCTCAGAAAACTTTAGAAGTTCCACAAGATGCTACTCAAACTGGAAAAACCTTTGACGACTGGTTTGATGAGAAGTATTCTGGAACTAAAGAATTTCTTGAAGCCACAGGGGAATCTGTTGTGCAACTGGGCTATGGGGCAGTGAGTTTTCTTCCTTCTTATGGTTTGGGCTTTGCCACGCAGATTAATGAGAAGCTTAAGAATCTTCTGCGTCAAGATCGAATCAGACAGACAGTCAGACAAGGAGGCTATCCAGCAGATCCTAGTGCTCCTGATCTCGCAAGAAAGCCAACAGCGCAGTTGCTTGAAGAAGCTAAGATCAAAAGTCCTAAACAAGTCAGAGAGCTAGCAGACAAAGCGTCTGGATTTTTTGCAGAAGTCATGGGAGAACCTGTAACGCCTGGAGGTAAAAAGGTTGTAGGAAAAGCCGGCGAACTTATGGATTGGCTTTTTCATTATCCTCACGTGGCAGATGAAAAACTTTCTAAAGCTGGTTATCCTAATCTTGGATATCTTACTGGTTTTGCTGGCGAGATGCTCTTGTTGAAGGGTCTTCATGGAGCAGTTAAGAAGGGTAAGAAGGTCAGTAAGAATGTTATCAGTAGATATATAAAAACTGTCGAAGACGTGAAAGATATTAAGACTCCTGCACAGCTTGAAGTAGTTAGTCGACAGGTAGATAAGATCTTAGACCAACTGGGGATTACTGAAGAGCAGCGAATAGTTGCTACGGATAAGACTTTTAGAGCTCAGAAAGCTGTTGGTTCATGGGTAGAAGAAAGAACAAGAGTCAGAAAGGATGCAGAGTTAACAAAGGAGGTTCCAAGTGCCGAAGAAATTAGAACGGAAGTTAAAGCAAAGGGCGTTGAAAAGAGGCCTGAGCAAAGAGAAGCAGAACGCATACGTGTACGGGACGTTAAGGAAGAGCGGGTGGAAGCCAAAGAAGAAATAGTTGTTGAGAAGCCTAAGCCTGAAGTTGTTTTAGAAAAGCCCTCCGTTCGGAAATTGAACATAGAGGAACAGTTCGGTAAGCGAGTTGCCGGAGAGATCTCTGATGGAATTAAAGTTGCCGAAGATATGGGAGTGTTTGAGACGATCAGAGCTGGCATTGAGGGTAAGAAGAAGGTTGGCGAGATAATGAAGGAGGTCAAGAAGAGTCGTTATTATGAAGAAGATCTTAAGGATTTCGGCTATGTGGAGAAAGACCTGCGAAGTGCTGTTAGAGCTATTAAGGTCAGAGAGTTCGGTGATGTTAAGATTGCTGAGACACTTAAAGCTAAGTTAGAAAAAGAAGTTGTGAAAAAGCCTAAGGTAAAAGAACCTAAGGAAATTATAGGAAAACTTCCTGAGAAAGGTAAAGAACTTCCAGCTGATAAAGTTGGCTCTAAAATTTATGTTGGAGAGGAGGCTCAACTTCATGCTGATATAGCTACAAAATATAATATTCTTAATAAACCTGATTTAGAAACTGGATTTGTAGATAGTACTGGCAGTTTTTGGGCTTATGCAGGTGGTAAGAAAAGACCAGTTAAGAAACCAAAGCCTCCTCGTGTAGACGTTGAGCGTGGCAGACCTCCTGGTGTTGAGGCAGATTTGAAGAAATACGAAAGACCGCTTGATGTTAAGGGAGAGCTCTTAGAACGAGAAATTAGACGTGAAGCTGAAATGGCTCCAATGAGAACTGCTGAGGGAAAGTTAGTTGGCAGTAAAGTTCTTGCTATGCGTATGGCTAAGAGTCGAGGGCTGATTGGAGAAGTTGTAAGGACGCCTGATAAAAAGGGCTGGTATGTTAAGAAGACAAGAGAAATGAAGAAGGTCGAAGTTGAAGCTACAAAACGCTTTTGGGACGAGATGCTTGGTGAGGAAGGTCTTGGTGTCATAGACATTCTTAAAGAAGAACGAGGGGCTATAACATTGACTGATAGAAGAAAGGTTCGCAGACTATTTAAGGAAGATCAAGAGTTAGCTAACATAGAAGCTCGTTTTAAAGGTAAAGGACTGCCTCCAAATATTGTAAGATTGAAATCTCTTGTCGAAGAAACTGAAAAGTCACTGGCAGCCGGTAGGTTTCCTAAAAAGAATATAGCAGCTGTTAAGAAAAATTTACAAAATGATAAAGATGCTTTATTAGCTGCCATACTTTCTTTGAGACCTGAAATTAAGGCACGATTTACTACAGATTATTTGAGTAGTTTAGTCAGAACTTTAAAATCTGAGAAAGGTTCAGTAACTCTACAACCTGAGACAATTAAAAAACTTCGTTCATCGGTCAAACGTAGAAAAGTAACTGAGACAGACATTGTGGCTGAGATGCAGAGACGAAAAGTTCCTGATAGTCAGATCTTGAGGGCCTTTCCTAATGCATTTAAGAAGACAGCAGTTGAAGATACGTCTGAGTTTCTTAAGAAAGGTCAAAGGCCTGAAGAGTTTTTGGCTAGGAGAGTTTTGAAGAAAGGAAAAGCTGGCAGACCAGGGCGTCTGGCACCTGCGGTTACGAGGGGAGATGCTCATGTAGTTTCAACAGTTACGAAGGATCTTCCAAGACCTATCTTTGGCGAGAAAGTCAGAACGCTAGCTACGTCAGAAGGCTTGTTTACACAGCTAGGAAAGCCATTAAAAGAAGCTTTCTATTATCCTATGCGCAAGGCTGCTAAGGCTGAGAATGATTTTGTCACGACTTTGGTGAAAGAATCTAATCGAATGAAAAGAACCTTTTCCATTGGAACTCGTCAGAAGCACGCAGAGAATATTGAGAAATATTCTATTGCACAACAGCCAGATGGTCTTGCAAGGTTGAAGAATCAGGGTGTAAAAGATATTCCTAAAAAACTTACATCTAAGGAGAAGGCTGTCTATGATGAGCAGCAGTTAGTTTATAGATCTTTATATAAAGAGATAAATAAAGCTCGTGAAGCAGCTGGCCAGCAAAAGTTTCCAGCAGTTAAGAATTATAGTCCGTGGTTTCATGATCTTGCCAGGTTACAAGAGTTTGAGAAGATAAATATCTTAGATAATCTTGGTAAAATAAATCAAGCTATGACCAGGCTGAGGGAGATTCCAAGTCAGATCGAGAAAGTTTCTAGAGCTCCCGGTCTTGCTGGTCATGAGAAGTTCAGGGCAGGTCCTGAGACTCCTGGCTATCTTCATCTAAATACATTTGATAACTTTAATGCTTATGCTAAGCTTGCAGGTAGAGCTATTCACATTGGGCCTACGACTGCTTATCTTCATGAGCTCTTACTGCCTCGTTATAAGCTTGCTGAGAATGCCCCTAATACTTGGAGATTTATCTCTGATTGGCTTGATTATCAGAAAGGCCATGAGCCTATAATGTACGTAACTAATCCAGTTACAAGACGTAGGATGAGTGGTCTTAGTTCTAATGTTGCAGTTAGTTATGTCACATTTAATTGGGGCTCGTTTCTTAATCAAGCATCTTCAATAAATAATACGATCACGTTAATTGGACTTCCAAGAACTGTTGAAGGTTTTGCTAAACTTATGAATCCTGCTGAACATAAGCGAGCATCTAAAACTTCTGACATTCTTACTGTTAGAGCTCCTGAAGTTGCTTTGATGCAAGCTGGCCGGCCATATCCTTGGATTCCTGGAAAGCCTGGAAGAACTATTTCTGATGCAGGCAGGCAAATTAAAACTTATGGTTCTGCTCCTCTTATGCTTAATGATGGATTGATTGCTAAAGCTTCTTGGTTAGGAGCAGAAGCAAAAGCCAAGAGAATTTATAAGACATCTAAAACATATGAAGAAATGCCTACTGCTAAGCGTGCGAAAGCTATGGAAGAATTCTCTAAACATTATGCTGATGACGTTGTAGAGCAAGCTCAAGGTTCAGCGACAAGAGCTGCCAGAGCTCCGTTTCAACGAACAGCCGAAGGTGCTGCTATGTCCACGCTTCAGACTTTTGTGATAGCTAATTTTGATTTCTTAAGTCGGCAAGTTCTTGGCATTAAGAATCCAGATATTACTAATCTTCAGCGAGTGCAACGTTTGACGAGATATGTTGCTTCGACTGCGGCTATTGCTTATGCCTTTGACTTTATGGGTATGCGTTCTCCAGTTCCAGATCCAGTTAAGGCGGCAAAGGAAGAAGCAGAGAAGCTTGGTTATGTAACTGACATCGAGCGATATACTAAGATCTCGAAGGCAATTGGAAAGGAAATGCTTGAGTATGTTCCTATCTATGGCGGAAAATTCAAGTATGGCTCGGAGTTCGGTGGAGCTCTTGTTAACGAACTTGTTAAACTTGGTAATGGAGACGCTACGGCTATTCCTCGACTGCTTGGGATTCCAGGCTTCCAACAGTTCGTAAAGTCTTATCGAGCAGCCGAGAGAGGTGGAACTGATATTGACATTATCTTTGGCCGCTATATTGAGAAGCCAAAGAAAGGCAGAGTCAGACGTCCTCAGAGATCTCGTTAGTTCTTTTTCTTTTCCTTCGTTCAAAAATCGAACATAGTGGAGCAATAATAGTCATTAGTCGATATAAGAATCTTATTATGAAAGCATTCTGTGACAAATAGTTTGCCAATTCTGTAAGTTTTAGTCCTGCTAACTTATACAAAGTATTCCTCCTTTATGTTCATTTCGTTTCTCCTTATATCTCATCTGACTTAAGTAATACATATTCGTCTTCACCTGTTTCTGTCGTTTTGACTTCTGTTATATTTGGGTGTCCTCCGTTTATGCCTGCATTGTCAACTAAAGAAGTTGCATCAAATGCTATTTGAAGTTCTAAATTATCTAATTCTAGTAATTCTTTTATTAAATCTTTTATTGTAAGCATCTTATTCTCCTTCGGGCGGCTTCGCAGCGCCCTCGTAAACTGACTGAAAACCCTGCTGAGCTCCGAACATCTGACGCAACCGATCTGAGCCAAGCTGCAAAAGATAACAGCTAATGAAAATTTAGATGTCAACTATTAGATCATGAGGCTCAGCTATTCCTTCTTGATTCTGTTGTGGCCATTTGATAAGACGGTCAGCGGCTATAGCAAGATAGCCAGCTGCGTCGATATAGTTATCTCGGTTTGGTTTTTGACCTAACATGCGGGCAATTTTAAAGAGAGTCATCATGTGAGCTACGTCGAGAGAGTCTATGTCTTCATTTATCTCATATTTGTCTTCAAGATAAGTTGTCCAAAAACTAGCTATAATTTTGAAGCTGTCTTCTGGAGCTCCATAGCTATCTTGACGCTCACCGTTAGTTGTCTTGAATGCTTCGTAGAGAATACTTTCGTCAATAGTTTTAGGTTGAGGTTGAGGTTTCATCTTGATCTCCTTTCAAAAACGTCTGGTTTTTAGTTGCCCGTATGCCGGCATTTAATGTTGGCGTACCCAATTGTATTAGGAACATTTGATTATGGATTCTAGGCATTAATCCGGTCGAAATTTGGGCATATTCAACCGGCTAGTGATTTCAGTTGATCAGTCCCACCCATAAACCCAACATCTTGAAGCTTGTAGAAGCATCTTCGAGTTGCCCGAACATCTGTTAGAGCATCATGAGCTCCAACAAGCGGTTCATTGAAGAGAAAACTATAAAGCTCCTCGAGCTTAGGCCACTTAAATTTTCCTGGATATTTTGGCTGAGGAAGCTTGCAAAGATTTGTAGTTTCTTTCATAGTGCAAAAGAAGGGAATTTGCTTTAAGCCTGCCCACTTCGTATTGCTGCGCCAGATAAACTGATCAATAAACTCAATGTCAAATGTATAGTTATGAGCGACAAGAACATCAGCTAGAAAAAAGCCATGAACGACAGAGTTGAGAATATTAGCTTCAGACATCCCACCTTTATCGCAGTCAGTAGTTGAGATTCCATGAACTCTTTGAGCATGAGAGTTGCAAGCTCGCCCATTAGAAGTTATAAGCGAACTAAACTCTGTATAGATTCGATCTCTGTCACTGAGAATATATCCAAGTTGCATAGCCCAAGCCTGATCTTTATGAGTAGCAGCTAGTTTTTTGTCTATAAATCCACTCGTCTCAACATCGAAAAATAGTTCCATTAGATAGTCTCCTTTGCTATTTCTAATTTTGTAGGTTCTTTTTTAATATAGTTTTTTAGAACCTTTAACTGAGCTTCTGCAAAAATCTCATGTTCAGGTAAGATTCCATAACAATCTAGCAGAGGTTGAACTGATACAGTTGAGATTCCATGTAGAAAGATGTGCTTGGCCACAGCTATTCCTCTAAAACCAGTCACAGTATCCTCAACTTCGTCTCCTAAGTTAATCATTTTCATCTTCTTTCTCCTCATAAGTTCTAATGCTCAGAATTCCTTCTGACATCTTGATTATAAATTCTGACAACGCATCATAGCGGTTTAGGCCAGTAGTTACTATTTCTCTAACTCCTGCATTAATCAACAGTGACAGACAGTCTTTGCAAGGGACTCCAAAAGTAAGATATATATCCGAATCTTTAGTACAAATTCCCATCCTTGCAGCGTTAGCAATGCAGTTAGCCTCAGCATGAACAGCGGGGCAGTGTTCAAGACCTTGGCCTGGAAGAAAGCCTAAGCGCTTTCGAGGACAAGTTTCAGAATCTCCATATATTGGATTAATAGCATCGTTCATGCGGTGAGCTAAAACGTAGTCGTGTTTGAGACGCTCAGGGCCGCAAGGTGGCAGAGTTCTTGCTGCTCCGTTATAGCCCTCGCAGATGATGATCTTATCCCTAACGAGAATTGCTCCCCTTTTGTAAGACAGACAAGGTGAGCGTTCTGAAACTCTGAGAGCTATGTCATAATAATATTTATCCCAGCTTTTTCTAAGCATCTTTACCTCCTTAGTCACTACTATCTATTAGATATTTATACCCACAAAGCTCACACCTGACTTCAGTCAGACAACGGCCTACGCCAGTCTTCTTTGGCGAGTGCTTTTTCTCAACACAAGATGTTATGATTTCTGGAACTGTTATCCAAGCGTTTGCCATACCAAGGTCTGTAAAAGTATTTTCAGGTTTCATCTTTTCATCTCCTATCTAAAGATTATCTTAACATAATTAAAGAGTTTTGGATTAATTCCTTTTAATTTAGTTGCCAGTTTATGTACTTCAATAAGATCTTGTAATATTTCCACTGGAGAAACTGGATGTGCTATCTGTACAAAGCACCGTGCCTGAGCTAGCCATTCTTTGTGTTCTTTCAGCTCCCAGCAACGGTCAATAGAAGTTTCAATATAAAAGCCGCACTTTTCAGATGAGGAGTCAAAGTTCTCCATCTTTAGCTCATGTTCTCGACCACAAAATATAGTGTGAAGAATTGCAGCAATACTTTTTAAATCATCAAGTTTCATTCTATGACACTATCAACAGCAGCTTCGAATATTTCTTTAACTTCGTTTCTTCCCCAACCAGTCTTAGCTTCTAGTTGATGATAAAATGCTGATTGAATATTTCTAATTAGTTCTAAGGGTTCTTCTTCAATTGGCACATTTAGTAAAATAGCTTCTTTGATATCTTTTAAGACTGTCATAAGTTGTCTAAATTGTTCTTCATTCATTTTAGATCTCCTTTCCTTTATCTTCGTTCGGATTTTGAACAAAGGTTTTCATCATATTCTCCCATTCCTCATATGCCATAGATCTCATAAAATAAGATCCTGTTTTTCTTTCACACTTAGAACAGTGAATACTTCTCATTTCATTTTCATCCCAGGTGTCTAAATAAGGTTGTAAGCCACAACAAGGAGTTGCATCATCTAAGCGTATTTGCATCTAAACCTCTTTCTGTTGGATCTTTATGCCTGATGATTGTCAGACCATCTTTTATAGTTGGAGCGCCAATGAAGCCACTCATGTGAAGAGCACTAAGAATGCCATCGAGTTCTGTTTGAGTTACGAACATTATAAATTCCTTCATCAGAGTTTTAGTTGAGACAGTCTTTTTGATTGCAATAAAGTTCATAACTCTCTGGATGTTTTCAGCCTGAGAACTAGTTCCGACTTGTTGAAAAACATAAGGCATTTTATGTTCAGTCATTTCAATCAGTTCTATTGCTCGTTTTAGATCTGAGACCTGAATAATCTTGTCATTAGAACGACTAGCACTCATGACCATACTGAGTTTCATAACATGAGCAGGCTTACGTTCCCAATAGGAGCCGAAGTGAGCAGGATCGAAAGGACACTCGTCTGGATAGTTGCCATACCATTCTGTCCAATAGCCAAGGAAGTCCTTAGAGACCTTAAAGTCTCCCTTTAGGGATCTTATTTTTGTCAAATCCTCGATGAGTTTTCTCTTAAGCTCTTGGCCCTCCGGTGATAGCATGTAGAATGGACAGACGACACGCTTCTCAATCTTGTGTTCATAGACGAAGATCATTCGACTTGGCAAGCCCGTGCCGATTGTCTCAGCTGACATAGAGCCTTTTATGAGTTCAGGTGTGGTGGCTCCGATAAGGTTGAGATAAACACCAACGATCTCTTCAATGCCACGACTTATTGTTCTGTATTCAAAGCGTGGTCGGCAGTCATAAAAGTCACAGAGGGCACTTATGAGCTCCTTGTTTGCATAGCCAAGAAAAACTGTTAGCTCAGGAGCAAAAGCTGTAAGCGAGGAGTGAGATTCAAAATAACCTTCTTCAGTTTCCTCCTCGGTGTTAGTACACTCACACATTCGACTTATGAGAGCTTGAAGTGACGTAGTGTCAGGCGAAAGGGGAATCATCATCTCAGAAATATACTTTTCTGCGATCGCCATAGATGTTCCCTTACGAGCTCTGCCAGCAGGTGCGACTAAGATGATATAAAAATTAGGATAAAAGATCAAGGAGCCCCATCTCAAGCAGCATTTTCGCTGAAGCGCAGCTGCAATAACTGAGATGGCCATCCAGCGGTTGAACATCACAGGAGGCTCTTCATCAAAGGTATATTGCATGTAGCTTTCAATCCAGTCGTCTAAGATTCTTTTATCTGTCATGTTTACAACAGTTCCGATTTAAGAGTTCTTCTGCTATTGCAACCTTGATACTGGTTGAGACTAGTTCTAAAATATCTTTTTGAAAATAAGCTTTATCTCCTTTGTTAGCTCCAGTTCGACTTTTAACTTCTTCCATTATTCGGTCATAAGTTGCTTTGTTCATCATAAGATCTCCTTTTCTGGTAGGCTTTTCATATACTTATTACTGAATTCCTCATGAGTACTCCACAGATAATCATTCATAACTTTTGGCGGCAAGTATTTTCGAATCTTATAAAATATAGAAAGTGCCATAGCCTTTAGTTCATTTTGAATTTCTATTGATCTGTCTATTGAGTTAGGCATTGTTTAGCTCCTCCCAGGTCTTTTCTAAGGTTTTTGCAAGAATCTCTGCGCTGTCTAAGGGTTGTGCACAATCATTTATATTTCCAGTATATCTTATGACTTTACCAGGTTTGTTTAGGTCTTCTAAATCTTTCATATTTATCTTATCAGGGTCTGCCAGCCATATATTTTTTGAAGACATGTCTATATCTCTACATGAAACTTTGCTAGACTTGTTCAAGGTCTTTCCCATTGTCAGACCTGCTGGTATAACGAAGCTCCGGCCATTGTGAGTTTTCAAAGGCTGTTCAAGACTATTTTTTATCTGTAGAAGCATTTGAGCATGAACAACCCAAGGGACTTTTAAGGGAATCTGGAAGCCTATTTCGTCATGGACTTGTCTAAGAAGTTCGATTGATGAAAATAATAACTGGTTATAATAGATATAATTAAGGCCTCGTTTGTTTATAATATCTCCAACTGTGCCTTGTGGAATACAACTATAAGCTTCCTTAAACGTATTATCTGCCATAGGGCCTTTGAGGGCATTCATGAAAAGTGTTTTTCTGCCCATAAGATTCGTAAGTGAACGTGTAGTTCTCAACTGATGTCTGACATATGCGTGAAAGTTCTGTTGGACGCCTGGATATAGCTTGTGATAACCATCATAGACGAGTTTGCCGTCTTTCTCAGCCATCTCATTTTTAAGGGCAAATGCTTTGTAACTCCAATCATAATTGAAGCCATGGTTAGCTTTCTTTCCCCAGTCCCTCCATGTATGAGTACCATCGCCAAAGTGGCAGAGATCTCTGACGTTGACGTCTTCTGGGATCTTTCCATTATAAAAGATATTCATTATCATTCTGCCGGTTCTGGCATGAACGTCAATATCTTTCTCGAAGCATTCTATCATCTCGATTATCTCACCAACATAAGCTACGATTCGATTCTCAGCTTGTTCTAAATCGAATGCATAATAAACATAACCTTCGTCAGGGAGGAAGAACTCTTGCAAATCATGAGGAATGTTTTGAGTGTTTCCACCACTTCCCCAAATGTTAGCGCTAGAACTTAGGCGACTAAAGCGAGTTCCAGCAGGGTTGAAGCTACATCTCCAACGACCATCTTCGTCAATCTTTGTAATATCCAGATATGTAGATCGAAGCTTAGTAAAGCGTCTTATTGCCTGAATGTATTCAGCTTCCTTAAAGCCTCTTCTTTTGAGTCTTGTCATAGCGAGATCGTTATAGGTAATGGCGCCTTTCTCTTTATATGGCTGGATATTTTTCTTTCCGAAGAAATATTCTTTTAACTGCTTAGGACTCTTAGCATTGAGAGGCTCTCCGACAAGCTTATTCAGTTCTAGTTGATTTTCATTTATTCTTTGTTCATATTCCGAACAGAGTTTTTGCATTCCCTCAACGTCTACTTTTATTCCTCGCTCCATCATGTAGACGAGAGGGCTGATGATCTTGATTTGATTATGATAGATTGAAAGATCATTAAGACGATTAATTTCTTCTATCTGCTTAGGCATAGCTTCGGAGCATATGATGGCATCAGTAGCGTTGTAGCGCCAGTATTGTTTGTAGTTTTCAGAGCTTGTGCCTACAAAGTCTTTTCCATCGTCTTTATAATAAGGATGATCAGTGAAAAGATTAGTTATAAAATGAAGGCCTTTTGGATAATCTGAGAGAATAATATTCTGAGCTACCATTGTGTCATCAAGATTGTTTACGCAGATTCCATAGGTTCGGAGCAAGAAGTGGCTATCAAAAGTTATGTTCTGAGCCACGATGCGAATATCTGGGTGTTCGAGAATCTCAGCTATTTTCTTCCAAACAGCGGCTTCTTGATCGAGGAGAAAATAGTCTCCGCTTGCGTTTGCAAAGGGAATGCAGATAGAACGAAGACCAACAGCGAAAGCAATACAAGAGATTTCCTTATGAACTCGCTTCATATAGACTTCGATATCATAACTGACTCTGTTTCCACGAAGACCTTCGGTTAGACAGAATTCTAAAAACTCCATTGTCTGTGTGAACGTAGGTTCGATGATAATCTCACGTTCAGTTGGAATGTAAAGATCTGAAGCCAGTTCATTTAAACGCTTTAGATCAAAAACTATCAGACGGCGGTTGAGATAATTATATTTTGGAGCTATGACCGTGGCTGGATGCAGAAGAGGTATGACTTTTCTGCCTTCGACAAGCGTGCAGTCGAGAATTGAGCCTCGCCACTTTTGGATTCCAATCTTACCAGTTAGCACGTACATTGAGATAGCTCCGATAGCACCGAAGACTTTTGTGGTGGTTTGCCTGAGCTCCCATTGGAGAAAGTCAATATAAGCTTGACCTTTTTCACTAATGATAGGTTCCTTTAAAAGCCGTTTGTTTTTGTAGAGCTGAATATAACTCTCTGATGGCTGGTCTAGATCCTTTAAGACGTTTGTCAGATAGCAGAGAGGCCTACTTATAAAGGCAGAGTTTAGATCTCTATTCAACTCATTACCTGCAGGCCCAGTGAAAGGTTTTCTATCACGTACTTCGACTTTGCCTGGTTGCTCGCCTACGAGCACATACTTAGCATCAAGACGGCCTGATGGCGGAACGAGAGTTCTAGATGAGGGTAGTTTCATATTATCTCCTAAAACATTTTGTGAATCTTAATTGAGTAAGACTCCTGGTACTCTTTAGCTAAATCAAATCCTATAGGTATCATCTGTTGTTTAGCAGCTGCGATAAGAGTATTTCCAGAGCCTGCAAATGGAACTAAGACATTAGCGTTAGGAGCTGTAAAAGTTGTTAAAATATCTTCCATCAATTCGATAGAACGTTCTGTTGGATGTACCTTTAACTGTGGAGGTATTGGACTATAGTCAAAAACATTAGTTGAGCCCGGTCTATTTAGCATTGGAGAGCCTTTTCTCGCATAAAAGAATGTCTCATAACTGTTAGCTAGACAACGATCTGGATTAAGGCTTTGACCTTGACCCTTTACCCAAATTCCGCAGAGTCTAGTTGTCTGAAACTTACTGCTGACTAGCCACTGATAGATTTTCTCATGCCATGGCTCAGAACCGAACCAACAGATCATCCAACTATTGGGCTTTAAGACACGGTAAGATTCTCTAAATAAGCTAAGCATAAAATCAGAGTATTTGTCAGGATGAATTTCAGTATAGCTACTGTAGTCGTAATCTTTCTTGACGTTCTTTAGATCAATAGAATATGGGGGATCAATCTCAATAAAATCAATAGTGTTGTTGCCGATCTTCTTTACTCCCTCAAAAAAGTCTTTGACGTGATAGCTGTTGATGAGTTTCTTTTTCTTTGTATCTCCTTCGCCCATAGACGCAACTGCAATCTTAGCATCGGCAGATTGTTGGACGACTTTCTTCGCACCCTTGACTGCCTTCATTGCATCACTGCGAGTCTTAAAACCGTCCCAGTTTACGCCAGGAGTTGATTCCATCATTTTAGCAAGCGAAATAGACTCACTGAGGCTTCCCTTTGAGCTTCCAGTCATCTTAGACATATCAGCAAGGGAGAAGCCTGGAGCGTTCTTAGCTGTTGAGGTCTTTTTACCCTGAATCTGTTGTTGGAGCTCATAGATACGGCGTTTGAGACGATCTTCCTCTTGCCATGTCATGTCTTTGCGATAGAGGTTTTCAGCGAACTCAAGCATACGCATTTGGAGTTCTGATAGCTCACCAGGATAAAGTCGACAAGAGATAGTTTCAAGTCCATGAGTCTTAGCAATGTGACTTAAGGCTGCATAACGGCGACCGCCAGCAAGAAGCTTGTAGGGAAAGACGGTTGACGATTCTGCAGAATTTTTGCAGATTGCCACTGGCTGAATTAGACCTTCCTTGGAAATTGAAGACGCCAGAGCATCTATATCACCAAGGTCTTCTCTAAATCTATCAGTTACTTCTATCTTATCAATTGGTATTTCAATAAACTCTATGTTACTTATTTTCAGTATTAGATCGTCTTTAGACATTCTTTAGGCTCCCTTTCGTTTAAGTAAAAGCTCTATCATTGCTTGTTTTTCATTTTCGCTTAGGGTTTCCAAATGATTTTTGATACTTAGATTCTTTTTTCCAGTCGTCTTTTTTGCATTAGCTTTTCTCACAGCTTTCTCTGGAATCATTCTTCTAAGCGAACGGATTGTTCTTATATGTTCCAAAAGTTGATCTTTGGACATTGTTGAGATTGATTGCTGGAGATCTAAGATTGTAGTCATTCTGAGTCCTTTACAGTTATACTAAAACTTCTCTAACCCAATGAGTTACGACTGGCAGATATTTAGTTTTATCTTTGGTAGTTTTAGATTTATACTTTTTGCCAGCTTTTTGAAACCTCTCGCAAACGTCAGCTGCCTCAAGTTTTGTGAAAAGCTTGCCAGTTTTAATTCTAACTTTTCCTTTTTCTGAGTGTCTTAAAATCGGCCCTTTCGAGTCAGTTTTGAAATCTTTGTGCTTCCAAAATATTCTATATCCAAACATTTTAGGTCTCCTTATCTAAATCTATAAATCTAATACGATCATGCTCCACTTCTATAACTTCGCCATTTTTTCTTATTACAGATATAGCTATATATGATCCATCATCATCAGCAACTGTTCCAATAGGCAGCACTGTAACAGTTTCGACAGGATCTTCTTTTTTTGAATAACTTTTATATAATAATGCTTTCTTATATATCATTTTACTATTCCTTCTTCTTGATTGGCACAAGATATCTGTTTCCGCAGCGAGAGCATTTGAAATCTTGCTCTGCTACGTTTGTGTCAAAAGTCATAACTGTTTTGCATTTTGAGCATTGCCATTTAGATTTCATTGTTTTTACCTTCGTTCGATTTTTGAACATAGGGAGACAAGAGCTAATTGTCGTTCCTGTCTCCCTTTGTTCTAACGTGGAGTCAAGAACTTACGAACCTTGTTTTGTTCTCCATAGCCTGTGTCTTCGGCAACAAAAAGCAGTGCATCACCGGTCAGACCTAAGCATTCCTCAAAGTCAATCCTTTGCGTGTAGTCAATACCGAAGCATTCGCAGAAGGCCTTGAGATTCCACTTAGCGTTGTTTTGGTCTTTTGCATTCATTTCAGAATTTGGAATTCTTAAGAAATGCGAAATAGTTTTGGCATGTTCTGCTTCTTCGCATTCAATTACTTCCAAGATTGGCATCATGTAAGGCTGATCGTTCTTGTCAAGTGCTACCACGTTGTTGTCTTTGCTTGTTCGCCAGTCAGCAATACGAAGAGTATATTCTCCCTCCTCGACAGCTGTTGGCTCCTTTGCATCGTCAAGTTTTTCTTCTGTTAGATCAAGAAATGAATCCATAGTTTTAGTTCTCCCTTCTTTTTAAGTGTTAGTTGCGGTTGTGGTTATTGTTTCTTCTTCATATTCTAGTTCACTGAAAAGCGGCTTATCACTGGTGTCTAAGCCACACTTAGCCATTATTTTCTTTATATCTGGCGGCTCGGTTTTTTCCAGCTTTCCACCAAAACCAAGTCTTGAACCTGCCTGAACTCCATAAACTTGCTGGGTTAGAAGTTCTCTAGTTCCCTGTTTGTAGTCCTTAATTCTTAAGTAATATATCTCGCTGAAAAGAGCTGGAATTCGCTCTCTTAACTTACCTGTAATCATAATACTTAAGTCGCCGACATTAGCTCCATTTTCATCTTTTTGTTGATCTGCATGGCCGAGTAAGACACAGTGACAGGGAAGGCTTAGGAACTTCCGAGTATAATTTTCTATGAAACTCATCTGGAGGAGCCAGTCTTGTTGTTGAGGAGCTCCACCAATCTCACGATTCTTCTTAGTCTTAGCTGCTCGTCTTATAACTTCGTTCATGATTATGCTTGCCCAGGTAGTCATTGAATCTATTGCGAAGGTTCCTACATGTTTGAAGAATTCTTTTCGATAAAGATAGTTGAATTCTTTTTCCCATAACTGACATGCGGAAGGTTTAAAAGGATCTTCATGCTCAAACCTAGTGTCAGCGAGAATTTCTCCTTTCTCAATTAGATCCCGAAGGACAAGAGTTCCAGATGGATCAAAAGAATGAACTAAAACTGGCTTAGGGCATGTTCTGAGAATGCTGGTCTTTCCAGTTTTCAAAGATCCATAGATAAGAGCATTGAATGTCTTGGTTCGGGGATCTTCTTCATACATTCGCTTGATTTCAGCTGCTTGTTTTTTAATTTCTAAAAGTGTTCCGATTTTAATCACCTCCTTTTAGACTAAACTTAAAATCTATTTTAAAATTAGAACTACTGCAACTCCAGCAGTTATTATAAATAAGTAGTTTACGATTAACTTTAAACATTTTTCTATTTTTGTAGGCATTTTTTCAGCTATTATCCTTCTCAATTATTTCGGGCTTTCTTTTCAATTTAAGTTTCTGTTTTTCTATATAAGCTTCTATCCGAATATCAATACCTTTTAAAACTACTGGAACATTGAGGGAAACACATCCTTTAGCATGATAAGCAAGATTATTTCCATCTTTGTCTACTAGTCCGATCTTATAATAAACTTTATCATTACTTAAGTTAGTAAAGACTATTTCTAAGTTTCCTTTGATTTTATTAAAAACTTCCATTTTAGACCTCCAATTCAACTGTAACCGGCTCATCCAGGGGATTCCAAAACTCAACTTTAAAGCCGATTGGAACTTTGTCTATATGTCTCAACGGATTAGCCCAAGCCATACAGAAAGGCAGATAATCACAGCCAAAGAACTTTGTGCAACTTTCTGGATTCTGAGGAAAAGCATGCAAAACATCGTCGCTGTCTGAGCACTCTGCGAGCATGTTGAAGTTCCACTCCGTCATGTCTAGCCACCAAAGAGTGTTATTGAGCCAAGCATTCATAGCTGCAGGAGATTTGTAAATCGGCACTGATAAAAAATCGAAGTGGCGCAAAGGGTCTTTAGCATCAAGTTTGGCATTGGGTTTAGTCTTCTTGAAGAACGTTCCATCGACTATCACGCCAGCAACTTCGTTTTCTGGATAAAGACAATAAAGGACGTGGCTGTAAGTTCCGATTTGAACACTTAGGTGCCACTGAATATCCCAGTTCCACGTAGAGCTTCCGGTCTTGTGTTCACGAGAAATAATGCCTCTAGGTCCTTTAAGAATCGTGTCCATCCGAAAGCTGATCTGGCGTTTGTCGCTAAGGTTTATTTTTCCACCTATCTCAATCATAGGCTTACCGTCGTGATAGACGACAGAATAGTCTCGGGCATCTCGCTGTCTGCGAATACAATAAGCTGCAAGAGCCAGATAAGCACGCTCAGGCGTCTTAGGCAGATAAATTTCGTCTTCATCTGGATCTATAAACTGACGATAGTAAGGTAAGAAATGCTTATTATAAGCTTCTCTGACGTTCTTGTTTTCAAAGCCCTCAAGATGCAGAAACGCTAAGGCTTCGTGCCATGCAGATCCAAATATCAGGTGTATGTTAGGGCGGTCAATTCTCCAACCAAGCACATGCTCGAAGAAATATTGACGCCAGCAACTCATAGCAGTTTTGACTTTAGAACTGTCTTGTATCTGCCAGGTTTCGTTGACAGGAACTGGATAGTTTAAGGTTTTGTCATAGTAAGACATTAGTAACCTTCTCTCTTAATTTATTTATAGCAGCAAGATATTCTGGAGTAGTCTCAGAGGATTTACATAGAAAAGTCCACCAAATACCTTCTTTTTTTCCTTTTAATCTTATCACTTCCTGTTGTAACAATTTTATTTCAACTTCTATTCGCAGTATTTCTTCACCAATATCATTTGATTCTTTTACACACTCTGATATATTTTTCATTTTTCTTTCTCCCTCTTCCATCTTTCAAGAACTCTGGCATATTTCTTCCTCAGTCTTTGATATTCCTCCCAAGGACAATCTAAGAACTTACGTATTTGACGTTTTTCATTTCTTGGTTTATCTTCCAAACTTGCCAAAAGTGTAAGTTCTGCTTTTTCATCTTTGGTAGTTGTTAGCTTGACTAAGCTTTCGTAGATGTTTGGAGTTTTAGGCATTAGAACTCCTATAAGAATCTATTGTATGTTTAAGTCTTCCTGAAAGATGTCCTTGAATTACGGATGGGCTTATATTGAATAGTTTTCCAAGTTTTGCGCGAGTAAAATCACCTGTTGCATAAAGTTCTTTTATTGACTTAACATCCTTGCTACTTAGTTTTACTCTGTTTGCATATTTTGCAGGATTTGTTATCTTAAAATTGCCACTTAGCTTTCTGTCTTCCATATTATCAAACTGATTTCCACAGTACAAGTGATCTGGATTAACACACTTGGGATTATCGCACTTATGTAAAATATACATTCCTTTTGGAACTTTACACTTATGATGAAACTCCCAAGCGAAGCGATGTGCTTTTATGCTTTTGCTAGCTACTCCAAAAGTTCCATAGTCATTTATATTTCCACTTCCAAAGATCCAACAGCCTTCAGGTGTGTGTCTTTTTACCAAAGACCAGAATCTTCTTTCTGTCTTAGTCATTTTTACCTCCGAATAAATCCGCTTGTAGGACTTTAGCTCCGCACATAGTACATACGAGAATTCTTGTCTGCATTACTTCGTCTTGGCCTGACGCTGAGATGATTTTTGAAACTGGTCTCAGTTCGACTCCGCCAATAAAACCAGTGTGAGAACATTTTATGCATCTGTGAAGAGGAATTTCTTCCAATGGAATTTTAGGCATTGCTGGCTTTCCGTTTCCAGGTACTTGGCTTTGTAAACTCATGTTTAGATTCCTTTTCGTTAATTGCCTTCTAGTTTAGCTTCTATCGGAACTTAGGTTAACTTCTATTGAAACTTTTAGTCCTTTCAGTATCATTGTATCTCCTTTAGACAGCTCCCAAGGACCAAATGTCATAAGTTTAGCATCTTCATCATCCTTTACATATATCTTTACGGCTACTGATGATAAGTCATCTTTTCTTGGCATAATATTAGTTATTTCTACTTCTATCTTACCTTCTATTATACCTTTTTTATCTATCCAAAGTTTTTTGAAATCATTAAAGATTTTCATGTTTAAACAGTCTCCTTATCAAAAGATGCTTTTGGATTTAAGGGAGGTGGAGGGGCTTTCTCTTTCTTCTCAATATATCCATCTTTCTGAGCCATATGTAGAATAGATTGTAAGGTATCCAGTTTTGCAAGACGCCTTCCTACTTCAAGGTTTTCATCTTCTATCATGCTCTTAATATTACTTATTATTTCGTTAGCTTTCATCTTAACCTCTCTTCGTTCAAATTTTGAACATAGGTTTATAGTATTCCTGTTTCGATGTCAAGAGTTTCCTCTGGATTCTCATTTAATATACTTACGAATATTGGAAACCTCGGAGAGCCCTTTGAAGTCATGTGTTGATAGGAGATTTTACAATACTTTCCAAGAAGATCTGGAGCATTTTTCCAATAGTAATTTCTAAACTCTTCACTCATACCACTTCCAACAGAAAACTCAGTACCTTCGTCTGATGTGCATGTAAGGGCTCCTAAAAGATTCTTTGGAAAGCCATTCTTGTCTAGCATTCTGTGAAAACCTGTTATTTTATAGATATCGCTCTTTTTTGGCTTAAATTTTAAGACGAATGTTGAGCGCCGTCGAATATAAGGAGCTAAACGATGTCTTACGATTATGCCTTCATAGCCGTCAGATAGAAACTCTTCATAGACTCTCATTATATCTTGAAACGAGTATGCAAGGCTGTTTTGAACAACTTTAATTGGAAGACTTTTAAAACTACAATAGCTGTTTAAATATACTAGGCGCTCAAGTTGAGAAGCTTCTGAAACTGTGTCAAAAACATATAGTTTTATTTTATAGTAATCTTCGTGAATATTTATAGTTCTCGAAACAATTCCATTTATTGTCTCAAAGCTTTCTCCATGAATATAAAGCTCTCCATCTAATTCTGCATGTAAGTCTTGTTGTCCAAGAGCTTCATTTATGTGAGGAACGCTTTTGATTATAGTTTCAGTTGAAGATAAAAGAACTGGATCTTGAGAGCCATTGCAGAGAGCTCTACAACGAACACCGTCTAGTTTTGGTTGACATATTACAGGAAAGCTCCAATTGAATTTAGGTTCGAGCAGACGTTTTTCTTCCAAGGGATAACAGAGCATTATGTTTGTGCGTTTCTTTTTTTCCATCTTTTCTCCTTTTCTGAGAAAGACTCAAAACGCTCAGGAAAAGTAACAGAGGAGCTAGTTCTGTTCTGAACGTCTTGAGTCTTCGGAGCCAATCCCTATGACGAGACTGCTTTTTTTAAAAAACATAGGGAGGTAGGAGTAAAACCTACATGATAAGTGAGCCTTATCACTACTGAGCAGCTCTCTATGCCTTTTTAGGCACCTTTCTTTTCCATCAACTTAGCTATCATTGCATCTTGCTCTTCAGTTGAAAGAGTCATAAAGTAACTTTCAGTAGCTTTATTCATGTCTTTGGGAGTTTTTGGCAGAGCAATTCCTGGTTTGAACTCGGCTTCAAGACCTGCGACATCTCCACCGGCAGACATACGGCTACGCATTGCAGCTTGGAGGCGAATGATCATTTGGCCTTTAGCATAACTGAAGACGATTTCGTCACCAAAGAGCTCTATCATGCTTTCAAGGTCTGCCCCAAAGTTATAGAAAATCTTAGCTACTTGCTTGTCCTTAGTTGCGGTAATCTGAACTGAGCCTGGATTTTCTGGATCTGGATTCTGGGTGTCACAGATGACTGTTGCTTCTGTTCCTGGTGCTTCTTGCGGATCTTCGTTTTCGCTCATAGTTGTTCTCCTTTTTCTTAGTTGTTTTAGGTTAATGAAAATCCTATTCATGATTTAAACCATTATATCTGAGCTTATCAATAGTGTCAATAGAAATCATGGTAAGTTTTTATGTCTGTGTTTTTTGAGACGATTTTTAGGCATTAGATTTGCTATCTTTTTTGCTAGGATTGATCTTCTTTTATCTTCTAATGGTAAGCGTCTCCAGCAGCCATATAAGGAAGCTTCACACATATAGACATGTACTTCAGGATGGCTTTTAGATATCTCCCAATCTATTGGACAGTTTTGACACTTAGCTGCTGTTACTGAGCCTTTCTGATTGTCATATAAGCAAGCTAAGCAATGCGTAGCGTTGATAACTAGAAGCTCTTCCCAGTCTGGCCAGTCTCTTTTTTGCCTTTCAGAATTCTCAGCAAGCCAATTCCACATTTTCTTATGGAGTCTAAGTGTTTCTCTTTTTGTATAAGTAGTTTTTCTATTACTCATTTTTAGCTTCCTTTCATATTTGCCTGAATTTCAAGAAGTCTTGCAAGGGCACTTTTCTGCTCATCAGTAGACATCTTGTCATAGTCACTGAAGATCTTAGTTTCGGTGGTTTTTCTTTTCGCTTTCACAACTGTTATTCCAGGATTAGATTCAAAAAGCTCTCTGTCTAGTTTTTCATATCTAGTTCTGAGAGCTCTGAACAAAGACTCATATCTTCGCATCAGCTTAACAGCGAGTTTCATTTTTAGTTGAAGCTTTAAAAGTTCTTTGTTTAAAGTTTGTTTTTGGATAGTTTTTTCTTTCTTATCTTCGCTTGTCATAGTTTTTAGCTCCAAGCAGACAACGTCTGCATCTTTGTTCAATTTCCGAACGTAGGTTAGATTTAAGCTTTCTTGCTTTTAACTCTCAGTCTCATATTTAGTTTTTAGTCTTTGGAGAGTAATTTTCTCTCTTTTGATTTTTTCTAACTTGTCTGTTCTGGCCATTTTATTAATTTCATTTTCTGTACAAACTCCTGCCTTAATAATTTCTAAATTGTTATCTAATATATCACAAGAAGTTATAAACTCGTTAATTATAACATCTTCGCCTTCATAACCAGTTGCTGAAGCTAACACTGTAAAAGACTTCTCGGTTGTTATAATCAACTGATATGAATTTATATGCTGTATTTTTTCTATAGTTTTCCCTATTAACTTTTCATATTCTACTTGTTTTAACATTTTGGGTTATCCTTTTAAAACATAAGTTCTTCTAAATAATCTTCCTCTAATCCAAACCACTCGGCGCAGATATCGAAGGGCATTTCACCATCTTCTAGACGTTCATTTAAGTCTTTCTTTGCATCTGCTATGAGATCATCAGCTTCGCTAGATGTCATGTTGTCTCGTGTTATTAGAACTTGTTTGATAGTTTTTAGCATTTTGAGCTCCTTTCTCCTATCAATCTGTGTATATTTCCTATGTCTTCTTCAGTAATTATTTTCATACTTAGAAGAATCGCTTCATTAGCCCTTATAAATGATAGGTCAAGAAGATCATTATAAATGATGCTTTTGTTGCCTTCTTCTGGATATGAGCTGATGACTGTAAATGTACTATCTTGAAATACTATTATCAGCTCACTATCTTTTGTTAGTTTAAGTTCTTTTATTGTTCTGCCTATTAAATTATTATCGTTAACTTGTTTCAGCATTCTGAGCTCCTTTCTTATCATTTTAAGATTCTTTCAAAAGCTCCTTCAAGGGCTTTCCATGCCCAGGTATAGCCGAAGACTATTCCCATCAAGAATGTGAAAATGAGAATTAGAATTTTATCTAGTTTAGACATTTTTCGAGCTCCTTTTCTTTCTTTCTTTTTACTTTCCAAACCACAGGGCGATTAAGATTAAGATTGCTATGAGTTTCCAAAATTCTACTGTATCTTCGCTTAGTTTAAACATTTCTCAGTATCTCCGTTGACATTTTAAATCTTAACTCCTTCCATTGCTTTTCTTAAGCTCTTGACATCTGAGGCTTCTTTCTCAGTTAGCTCCTTGGCTTCTTCTGGTGATATATTTCCTACTATAAAGTCTCCTTTTTGAGCTTCAGCAGATGGCGCAGAAACTTCTATGTTTTTCTCATTAAAGATTCTTACTTGCTCTTGAACAGCTTCATTTATATCTGGCTGATTTTCTTTCATCTTTAGCTCTGTGTTCAAAGCATCTTTGAGAGCCTTTTCAGAACGAGTTCCTATTCCTCTTGGATTCTCATATTCTAAGTCAGTTAGAATTAAAAGGGCGTCTTCAAATGTCTCACATGGAATGTTTAGATTCTCTGCTAAGACCTTCAGACCCTCACTGGCGGCTTTTCCTTTAGACGAGAGCTTGACGCCTTTTTGATTTAGATAACTGGCTATTTTAGCTAAATGTCTTATATCAATTCTTACACTAACCACGAACGTTGTTTTGTTCTCATTTCTAAGTTTTTTTGAGACGTTAGTCGAGTTGTTCTCATTTTTAAGCATCGTGATATTTATCTCCCTTCAGCTCGTTTCTCATAACTTCTAGCTTCTGATGTGATTTTTGATCTATGGCTTTTAGCTCTTCCTTAGTTGGCCTCTGATATCTTCCTGGCACTGCTAAGTTAGATTTCTTTCTTTTTCGCTTTTTGTCATCTTTATTGAGTTGCTCTAGGAGTATTTTTCTCAGCTGCTTATCTTTTGTTGGTAGTTTCATATTTTTCCTTCTTCGTTCATTTTTTGAACATAGCTGCTGTTTAACCCATTGTTATAGCACCTCCAAATAACAAGCAATGCTTATTTGTATCTTTGGGATCTGGATTAGGCATTTCTACCATAAATATTTCTAACCAATACTTGTCTGATTCCATGACTGGCTCGGCAGCATGAACGTTTTTTGCTATTGCGATTTCAATCTCAGTATCCTCAGGCCAGTCTTTAAGATCTTCCAGCAATTCTTTTTTAGTCATTTTAGCTCCTTTCTGTATTCAGTTACATATAGTTTGTCATAGTTTATATCTATGTCTAAGTATCTTTTATGTTTTACCAGTTCTAACAATAGTTCTATGTCAAGTTCTTTTATTTCTTCTTCTACTGCGGATATTCTTTTAACTAGTTCTAAGCGTTTATCTAAAAGTGTTTTAAGCATTTCTTTTTATTCCTTTCTACATTTTATTATTGTTATTATTTATTATAATTCCTTTATAACATGACTGTTTGGTAGTGTCAATAAGTTATGGTTAGCTGGTATTCCATGTGTGTTTGTATGCTGTGTACGCTGTGTGTGTCGTGTGCGTCATGTAAACCGACCCCCCCATTTCCACATTTTAAAATTGTTGAACGAAGTGGAATGGAGTGGAAAACGTCTTGTTTTAGTTGTTTTTACTGAATTGTTTTATTTGACTAATATTATTATATATATAAAATATATATATATATATCTAACTTAAGAACCCATCCCCCCTCTCCAAACCTGCCTACCTATGTTCACAATATTCAAATTGTTGGGGTGACCCCCCGGGCATACACGACAAACATAACGTACACGGCGTACAAAACATACATGGCGTACATTTATATATTTATGAGTAGCTAGATGAACTTGTTTTTCTGCGGAGAACTCCATTGAACGAGACGTTCTAATTATCGCTTAGACGAAAACTGGCCGCAGGCGCACCTGACCCGCCTGAAAACGTATTCTTCAAGACGTAGTCGAGACTCACAGGCCTAATTTTGACCCTGAAGGTTAGCTTAGCATTTAGCTTAGCGTTTAGCTTTCAGGTACATAATTCTCATCATTTATGTTATTACTGTTCTCAACGGGCTCGTCGTCTTTTGAGACGCTAGTCGAAAGAAGCGCTTGCAATCTGGATATTTCGCTTGCTATTTCTTCTGGCGATTTTTCTGCGATGGCGATCTTAGAAGTTGCCCCGCTTTTCGTGATCATCTCCCTCCATGTAACTGTTTGATGGTTGAAAGATTTGAGAAAAGCTTCAGTTGTCATGCCCTTCACATGGGGTCTGAACTTCACTTTCATAGCATCCCAGGCAAGTTTTGCCATAGTTTTGACCGGCATACCTGTGAAGTCAACTGTAAGGTCAACTGCTGGGTTGTCTCCATTATGGAGCTGCACGTTAAAGAACTCGCCATAGGTCAGGTCTTCAATACGATTTGCTTCGTTTATTTTTGGCATAGTTTTGGCTCCTTTGGCACATTGTGCCGCTTCGTTCGTTTTTTGAACATAGGTTGGTATTATAACCCTTAGGGCCAAAATTAGACCTGTGAGCATTTATTGATT
This sequence comes from Candidatus Nanohaloarchaea archaeon, assembly GCA_030594675.1. GTDB lineage: Archaea > EX4484-52 > EX4484-52 > EX4484-52 > GLR71 > GLR71. Next base: position 4,782 of record JAUVES010000001.1, on the reverse strand, counting down.
ACCTAGCTATGAGTATGATAATATTGTTTGTGTTTGTTATCCCAGGTGCAAATCAATTGACACAGTAATTGTCTGAGAAGGATCCATTACTGGCTGGATTATAATTGAATGTCTAGTGCCCTTTGGCAGTTGAATACTATTCCCATTATCCGTAACTATAGTTGTAAACTCCCCGTTATCGCATATTTCAACTACATTATATATTTTCATATCATTACCTCATTATGGTTATGTTTGTATCATACTCATAATTAGATAATCAATAAAATCCGCTTGGTACGGTAGCAGTAATGTCCCGTCGTGTCCTCACAGCATTACCTGTGTTCGGCATGGTTCCATTACTGGCGGAGGCCGATTCATTTTGAATGCATGGTATGACGTATGGCATGTTATTTGTATATGTTATTTGTATATGTTATCTAGCCAGGTCAATAATGTTTCATGTTCATTTTCTGTGATGGTACCTAGATTAACATGGGCACAAAAATAACCTTCGCACCAATCGTGATTAATGCCATCCATGTTAACCATAAGGATATGTTTTTTAATCTCAAGCATTGTATCATGGTCTAGTTCATCTGTAACGGATTGTCGTGTTGATGTATTTGGCATAATAATTCTCCATATGCACCATACGCCATACCATACATTCAAATTATCAAATATCTAAAACAATCGTATAATGACGATTGAGTTTGATTGTTACGTTACGTTATATCACATGATTATCGTTATGTCAAATATAAAATCCAATAACCATATAATGTCAATAACACCGAGTGTGATTAATACCATTACTATAAACGTGTTCATGGTAACATCTCCTGGTTAGAACAACTTACCGAGGCAAATTGCAATGAATAATATCGTGATAATGAATCTAATCATGTTAAATATCATATCATAAACGACAAGAATGTCAAATAAAATGAAATTGAGCTGAAAACTCGAAGGGGGAGATTAAGTTCAAGACTTCCACAAAACCCCTGCTCACAAAATTTTCTAAAAATTTATATAGAAGATTGAAAAATTTTCTAAAATTTACATAGAAGATCATAAAATTTTCCAGAAATTATCATAAAAGATCCTTATATATCAGTCAAAGAACCAAGACGCTTCAAGGCACTCCGCTGCCTTATTGACACTAACAAACGCTTCCGTCATAATAACAAGAAGGAGAAAGTCAAACATGGCCACAACGCTCGTAAAAACTAAAAGCGGAACCACTGGAGATCGCTGGGAAGTTCAAAAGAACCAACTGGCGCCAGGCGGAAGTTACAAAAAATGTCAAGATGGCTCGGCAGACCTCCGGCGAGTTCCAAGCGGTAAAAAAGCTCGAACATATCGGGTAACGGAAATGACAGATAAGCATCACGAGGTTGCTAGAATGCTCCTGCTGGGCCTAAGTAATCAAGAGGTAGCGAAAGAAGCTGGCATTACCTCAGAATACGTCTCCACCATCCGGCACAGTCCAGTCGTTAAAGAGCAGCTATCGATACTCCGAGCTGCACGTGACAGAGAGTCAGTTGATGTGGCAATCCAGATTCAAGAAGCCCTGCCAAAATGCATAGAGTTTCTGACTGAAACCATCACAAGCAGTGATATTTCTGCAATGCTAAAATCTAAGAACGCCTTTGGTCTCCTCTCTCTTGGTGGATTTGCCCCCTCAAAGAACATCAACGTCAAGGGCGTTCACGCAGTTCTAACCGCCGAGGATATCGTTGAAATAAGAGATCGAGGTGTTTCCCTCGGAACAGAAATGGGCATTGTTGAAGCAGAGATTGTCAAAGAGGAGAGAGTTTAGATGAGTCTTGATAAGCTATAGGAAAAATCGGACAAAAATAGTAGAAAACTTCAAAGCTGGCAACACGAAGATACAGGTAGAATAACAGAAGTATCTGTTGGCACAAACCTGGGACCTAGATGGTATAAGATACCGGAAGAAGTTTCTCGATAAGAAATGGAGCTTAAAACATGAATCTTAGTATGACCAAAGAAAGATCAGACAGTCTTATGAAGACAGGAATCTTCTCTGTGACCTCAATCGTAGCTGCTGATTCTCCTGACTTCGTTCGGAAATTGAACAAAGATGGAACGCAGTTTGATCTGCAGCGAACTAGTGGCTGGAGCGAACTGGCAGAACAGAGGACAGGTAGCTATGGACAAAATTAAAATATCAGACATAACTTCATTGGCGACTAAAGGGAGCAAACCAGTAAGTTGTAATTGCAATCTTAGCAATCTTAGCAATGAACAGATGGAAGATAAACTCGAACAAGTCAGACAAGAAGCTAAGATTTGGATGAAAAGAAAATGTAGAGGATTTTAATGTTAGATGCCGATACAAAAGATATTCTTGCTAGATGCTCGATCTCAACGGGCTTCCATGCTAAGTTTTTCTTCCCTGAAATCTTCACAGCTACATATAGTCCTCTTCATTATCAGATGCTAGAAAAAATGGACAGCGGCCACCAAAAGGTCGTCATCGCGGCTCCAAGAGGAATTGGCAAGACCTCGATGGTTCTTTATGGCCTATGCTCAAGACATATTTTATTTGAGACTAAGAAGTTTATTGTCTTCCTCTCTAACAGTGCTGACAACGCAATGATTCAGACTGATAGTTTAAAGCATGAGCTTCTGTCTAATACTGAGGTCCGAAAGTTCTTTGGATCCGTCAAGACTAAACGCATCGAGGCTGAATATGAGGAACAGTTTTCCAAAAAAGCTTGGGTTACGACAGGTGGAACTCTGGTACTTCCAAGGGGCGCTGGGCAACAGATACGTGGACTTCTCTACCATGGGCATCGACCAGACCTCATCGTTATTGATGATCTTGAAGACAAAGGCGAAATTGCCAACGATAACATCAGAAAAAAGAATAAAGAATGGTTCTTCTCTGATGTGACTAAGTGCATTTCTCGCTATGACAAAGACTATAACTTTGTTTATATTGATACTCTTAAACACGAAGACGCGCTACTTCAGGATCTCCTGGAGAACAAAACTTGGACAGGTCTTCATCTCAGTGTCTGCGACGACAACTATGAATCATTAGCGCCCAGCTTTATGACAACTGAAGAAATCAAATCTGAGGTCGAGGAACATAAAGCTAACGGGACGCTGGATATTTTTTACCGTGAGATGAGAAACATCCCCGTGGCTTCTGAAACTGCTAACTTCAAGCCTGAGAACTTCCGGTACTTCACTGAGGGTGTCAAGCAACTGACGTGCTATCCTGATCCAGAAACTCCAGCCAAAACCGAAACTGTTGACATCGAAAATCTCATCAATGTTGTCATAGTTGATCCTGCCAAGGAAGTCCAGATTCAAAATGCTGATACTGCGATAGTTGGAATTGGAGTAGACAGGGCTTCAAAAAAGATTTTTGTCAGGGAAGTTGTAGCTGGAAAATTCTATCCTGATCAGATTTACAAGGAAGCTTTCCAGATGGTCTTTCGTTTAAAGGCTTTTATTCTAGCAGTCGAGGTAACGTCTTTGCATCAGTTTATCTCACAGCCTTTTGAGAACGAGATGAGAGTTCAAAATGTTTTTGCTCAGTATATTGAACTTAAGGCTGTGGCTAAGAAAGAAGAACGAATTGCTTGCTTAGCGCCTTACTATCGCAACCATTATATTTATCATGCGAAGGGAAAATGTGACAAGCTTGAGAGTCAACTTATGGGCTTTCCAAGATCTAAGTTGTGGGACTGTATGGATAGTTTTGCCTATATCGTCAAACTGATGGATGATCTTTCTATCTATTTTGATCCAGTCTGGGAAGATCCTAACAATGATGAGTTCGCTGAGCTTCAGTTTGAAAAGCCGCTAAAACGAGGAAGGAGGCTGGCATGAATACTCTTCTTTCTGGCGAGCGAATGCGAACAAACCCTGCTGAGCAGTTTTATGATCAACCCTTTGTTCAAAAATCGAACGAAGATCAGGAGCGAAAACAACGTTATTATGACTATCTTTTGTCACCGGAGTGGCGGGAATTGAAACGGATGGTCAGAGCTCGTTGTCTGAACGTCTGTGAGGTATGCGGAGTTGCAAGTGTCGAGGCTACGCATCATCTGACTTACAAGCGATTTGGACGGGAACCTCTGAGTGATCTTCTTGGCGTCTGTGATAAGTGTCATGAGAAGATTCATAATATCAAGAATAACCATTTAATTCCGCTAGTTTTCGGCGGAGATGGAGTCGACATATGAGTGTGACAAGAAGAGTTATAGAATTTTGGGGAAAAGCTGGGACGACAGTTTCAGAAACATCAACTAATGCTATTCAGAACATCGACACAGGTGTGGCAGGGATCTTATTTAAAGTCGATGGAGTTCTTATCTCAAGCATCTTCATCACTTGTAGTGCTAATCCGCTCCGTTACAGTTTCACGGCTGATCCTGTTTCTGGTGGTCTTGGACATGTATTGCAGAAGGACGGTGATGGAATCTGGATTCGTGGAGCCGATAATATTCGGGCACTAAAGTTTAAAAGTGCTATTGATGGGTCTCATGCATTTCTTGCTATTACGCCTTTTTATGGAGATGAGTAAAGATGGGTAGAATCTTCATAGATGGTTTTGAAAGTGGTGGAGATGACCTTTGGGATGCTGAGGCCAATGCGGCAGTTGTTTCTATCGCTGGTCTTGATATGGATGGAAGCTATTGCCTTGATTTGACGGCTGCCAGTGCGTATGTTTCTAAAGACATCACTGCCGACGACGAAATGTATTTTGCTTTTTTATGGAGATCAATAGCCGTGGCGACGCATCAACCTATTATTTTG
>JAUVES010000048.1 GCA_030594675.1 Candidatus Nanohaloarchaea archaeon | reverse complement strand
CAGGAGCACCAGCAGGTGCCGCAGTAGGTGCTACAGCTGCTTTTGAAACAGCTTCATCAATATCAACACCATCAAGAGCTGAAACAAGTGCCTTAACTCTTGCACTATCTACCTTAACACCAGCAGCATCAAGAACTTTCTTGACACTAGCTTCATCAACTTTCTGCTTTGAAGCATGTAGTAACATTGCCGCATATATATATTCCATATCAATTCCTCCATATAAGCATATGACCATAATTTTAACCGAACAGCGAACCTAGACCAGCAGCAGCTTCTTCAGGTTTCTTTTCCTCTTCTTTTTTCTCTTCCGTCTTCACTTCAGCCTTAACTTCCTCTTTAACTTCAGCAACAGCAACACCGCCCCTCGCCTCATCAGGTAATTTAGCAGCGACAGCATTCATCTGTGCCTGTGCCTTTGATACAAACATAGATATAGTCTCACTGTTCACAACATTAGCATTGACAGCAAGATTAAGCGCTTCCATATGAGCTTTGCCAATCAGATGAGATACTGTTTCCTTAACAATAATACCAGTATTAATTGCAAGATTGAAAGCACCAGTATAAGCTGCAGATATATCAGATACATATTGATCAACATCAATATCCAAAGCATTCCTATCAAATAGAGTGCCATGTTCATAAGATGCAACAATATTAAGCCCAATCTCCATCGGCTTTATTCCAAGCTGCATAAGTATTGAAGAAAGATCAGCATTTATCTCATCTCCCGCACTTGCAACCTTAGAGTCCTCAGAGATAACAATCTTATCTCCCTGTATCCTCGCTTTAACATTAGCTTTCTGCAGAGCACCGATTATAGGACCTGGAGCAAGATTAGTCTCACCTTCAGGAACTACAATATCTTTTGGCACTTTATCCCCCGGCTTTGCAAATGCTTCAGCCTTGTTCTTCTTAAGTATTGAAAACAGTTTGAAAGGATTCTCATTTGAGAACATAAGTGCAGGAATAGCAACATCAACATCAAGAAGTTTATCAATATCCTTCTTTCCAGACATATCAAAAGCTCTTCTGATAAGTCTCTTCTTCACTACAACAACTTTTGAGATATCTCTTATATCTTTCTTTATAGTGTGCATATGAGCTGCAGGAAGCTTACTGAGCTCAATAAGACTGATTACAGAATACTTATTGATAAGTTCGCTTATCTCCTTTACCTTATCTACCTTATGTTTCTGAACCATTATCAACACATCTTATTTTATAAGCACAGCAGGTCCCATAGTCATCTTGATATAGATTGACTTGACATTATGCTCATGATTGGGAAGCTTTGCTGTAATAGAGCTGATAGCATGACTAATATTTGCCTCAAGCTCCTTATCATCCATCTTCTCACTGCCCACAACGCACTGTATAACAGGAGACTCCTTAAGAGCAACTCTTGATGTTTTCTTGAATCTCTCAATAAGTCCTTTAGGATCACCCTGTGGTGGAAATGGTTGTGGCATCTTATCTCGTGGACCCATGATCCTTCCAAGACTCTTGCCGACCCGTGCCATGAAAGCAGGCTCAGCTATGAAAAAATCAACACTATTCACAAGATTTTTTGCTTTTTTCTTATCTTTCTCAATCTTTGAAAACTCACTGCCAGTAATAAGAACATCAGCAACATCCTTAGATTTAGACACAAGTTCCTCGCCTATGACTGCAACTTTTGCAGGTTTGCCCCTGCCATTAGGTAGAACAATATCTTCCTTAAACTTATTATCCGGCTTCTTAAAATCAATACCTTTAAGATTTACACCAAGATCTATAGTCTGCACAAATTTTCTTTCTTTGCTGCCCTTCCGGATTTCCATTATTGCATCAAGTATATTGCTCATATTATCTCACATAAATAGGATTATTCCTTTTTCTCATCAGCAGGCTCAGCAGATTTCTTTTCATCTCCACCAACTTCATCATCTTTCTTAGCACTTTCCTTAGGAAGCAGCTTATCTATAACTTCAGCATGGATATTCTGTTCTTTAAGCCTGAACCTGATTTCATCAGGACTCTTGCCTTTCATCTGGAATATAAGATCTTTAGCTTTCGCTTCTTCTTCAGCATGCCTTTTTTCTATATCTTCAGCGAGCTGCTTCTTTTCTTCTTCAAGTACTTTAAGCTCTTCAGCAGTAAGCTCAGTCTTACCGGATAAGATTTTCTCATCAAAAACGCCATCATCAATCTCTTTAGTCGCTTCCCTTACATGTTTGCCTTCAACCATGACACCAAGAGAAAGGCATGTACCGCAAACAGTCTTCACAGCACTCTTCATGTCTTTAGCTCCCATAGAATCCTGTTTCATCTTTGCAATCTTAATTGCCTGCTCAATCTTCATGTCAGCTATAAGTTCCTCACCTGGTTTATGGGCACCTTTGTCTATACCAAGCTCTTTCTTGATAAGCTGCGATGTAGGAGGTGTTCCTATAGTAATCTTAAACTCTTTTGTATCAGTATCAACAACAAGCTTTACTGGAACTTTCATCCCGGAAAAATCTTTTGTCTTCTCATTTATTGCGGCGATGACATCACCGATATTGACACCCATAGGGCCAAGTGCTGGACCAAGAGGCGGGCCTGCCGAAGCTTTTCCTGCATCAACAAGAGTTTCTATAATTTCTGATCCCATACAACACACATCTTAATTATTACATATCTTAAGTAGCTCAAGCTTGATTGTTATCGGTATTGGCACTGTGGCATCCACAAGTTCAACCTTGGCCTCTCTTTTCTGTTCATTTATCCTTGTGACCTTTGCTTTCTCTTTCTTGAACGGCCCGCCTATAACTTCTACAGTGTCACCTTCCTTGATATTGATTTCCTCAACCTTATCCTCAAAGAAACTCTCAAGCTGGTCAATATTAACCTCTTTTCTTATCACACCTCTTACATGAGGTACATCACGAAGCACTTCCGCAATATTATCAACATCATCACCTTCAACAAAGATGTAACCTTTAAGTTCAGCAGGGCTCATAATCGCCTTTATAGCCTTTGACACACCGCCGACCTTGACATTTATCGAATCAATAGCAGTTTTTTCACGGCCGACAGTGGTACGGACTGTAAATATCATAATCTATCACATCAAAAAACATTTGTAAGCTTTCCGAACAGGTAAATCAAAAAGCCGACAAGACCTATCAATAACATGCCTATTCCCGTAACCTTTGCAGACGCTACAAACTCTTCCCGGGATGGTTTCTTAGTAATGCTAAGTACTCTCTTCCATTCCTGAATCTTCCTTTTCAGGTCAAACTTCATACACATCACAGAATAAGCTCTCTCCTACCAAAGTAGTCTTGCGAGCTGATTTGTAATCTAAACTTGAAAGGATATCTTTATAAATGTTTATGAGGGATTTAGAATCCTTTAAAAAGAAACATTTTTAAAATTAATCACTAATATAGGGTTATCTAAAGAGCACAAAGAAGGTAATGATATGGCTACTAAAAATGAAAATAATTATGCAGAAATAGATTTTTCAAATGAAAATCAATTTATAAAGGATTTAAAACAGAAAGTCACAGAAGATATGAATAATATGGCCGTAACAAACATGAATAATGAAAGAAACCTTATTGACATGATAAAAAGATGTAAAACAAAAACAACAACTGATATAACTGCATATTATGAAGAACAAGCACTTAAAGGTGAAGACGGATTTAATAATTATTATATAGAAAGAGATCTAAAAAAGAATAAAACAAAAACTACAAGTATACTATCTCTAAAATCTGAACTTAGAGGCATGAACACAGATCTAACCAAAATACCTGACAGTGAAGACTTTGATGAAGAAGTTTACAATATGCTTCTGACCATAATTTCAAGTGAAAAGATAGCAAGAACAATGCTTGAAACAATTAACAATAGTGATAATTATAAGACATTTAAAAAGAATTTAAGTAATAAAGCATTTGAAGAGTGTGCACACCCAAAAGGACATATGCCAAACAATTACACAACAATAGCAGAATACATAACAGGACAGATAACAGAGTACATAGAAAACCTCACATTAATCATGAATTTAGCCATCACAAACTACAATAAACTAAATATAGCATACACAGAAATAACCAATTCTCAAGAAACACCTGATTATTTAAATAAAAAAATGATTGAAAAGAGTCTAGAACCCACTTTCTAATTTTTCTTTCATTTTCTTTTATATTTTACTTTTACTTTTCAAACCTTAACCCCCACTTTCTTCCCATACTTGATCTTCTTAACATTATGCGTAAGCATAATTTCCTTCTCAACACCTTTAAACACCAAAGGCATCACAACCTCAGACACTTCACCCTTAAGAGATATCCCCGCATCCTTCTTCGCCTTCCACACAGCCCCATTCAAAGCAACAATATCAGATGTAGAAAGAACACCCTTCTTAACCTTCTCAGCGACAGGAAACTCACAGAAATGCACATCCTCACCTTTAAGCTCCATAAACAGCTTATAAGTCAAAAAAGGAACCACAGGAGCAGTAACCTTAAGAAGCGTTTCAAGGCAGTAATGCAAAGTAGATACAGCACCTCTCTGCTCCTCCAAAGAAAACTTCCCCTCAGAATTATACGCCCTGTTCTTCACAAGCTCAAGATAATGCGATGAAAATGTCTCCCAGATAAAATGCTTTATCTCAACCATAGGCTTATGGAAATCATACTTAGAATACTCACTGTCAGCAAGCTTGACAAGCCGCGACATCTCAGACCGTATCCACAGATCAATATCATTCATTTGAGCCTTGCCAGGACCAGCATCAAACATAGATATAAAGCGCGAAACATTCCAAAGCTTGGCAAGCGTCTTCCCTGCACCATCAATCCTTTCAAAAGAACACCGAAAATCAGTCTTCTCAAGACTGCCTTCAATAGATGCCCACAACCTAAAAGGCTCAGCACCATACTTATCTAAGACCTCGCGGGGATCAATCACATTACCCAAAGACTTAGACATCTTGATACCTTTATCATCAAGAATATGATAATTCACCCACACATCAGAAAATATAGGCTTATCTAAAAGAAGATACCCTTTAAGAAGCGTATAATAAAGCCATGTCCGAACGATTTCTTTACCCTGCGGACGTAAAGAGCAAGGCATAGCTTTTTTGAAAAATGCATCATCGCGCATATATTTAAGAACATACAAAGGCGAATTGGACGAATCAAACCATGTATCAAAAACTCTCTCATCACCGACAAAATCACCGCATTCGCATTTAGGGCACTTTGAGACAGGGCACTTCTCTTTCCAGGGGCTGTAAAGCTTCCCTTTTGAAGGCACAATAGCCTCACCGCACTTTTTACAGTACCACAGAGGTATAGGTGTAGCATAATATCTCCTTCTGGATATAGGCCAGTCAATACTTATCCCATCTATCCAGTCAAGAAGTATTTTCCTTGAACTCCCAGAATAAAAATTAAGTTTTCTTGCAATCTTTTTCATATCTGCCTTAAATTTCACCTGGCTGAGGTAAAGCTCGCTCATCTCAATAAATTCAATCTCATCCTTAGATCTTTCACAGACAGGTGTCCTGTGCGTAGTCCTCTTGGAATTCACAAGAAGCCCCATTTCCCTGCACTTCTCAACCATTTTGATG
>JAUVES010000061.1 GCA_030594675.1 Candidatus Nanohaloarchaea archaeon | reverse complement strand
ATCAACACCGCCTCAATACCAAGTACAGGGAGTGCAGTTGCAATACCTACATATACCACAAGGAAAAATATGATATCTCCGATAAGCTTTGTATATACATCTTTTTCCCCGATAACTGCAGTTTTTATAAAGTATCCAAGTATATATGCAGCAATCAGAAGCACAGCCGCTATTATGACACCCGGCACGAATCCGATAACAATGTCAATCATATCTATTATTATCTGTACTCCAAGCAGATTGGCTGCCTTGCTTATAGCAATAAGATATATGCACCATTTTACTGCTGTTGCAGTTATACTGCTTATTTTTATATCAAGATTCTTGCTCTTGAATTTTGAATCAATTCCTGTGTGCCTAAGCATTCGGTATACAATTGCAGATGAGATAACACCCACAAAATACCCCACCACAAGCACAAGAAATGCAAAAATAACTTGCGGTGCCATCTCAATTGATTTATTGAATATCTCTGTGTAAACTTCTTCCAGATTAGCCATAAATGAACCACCAGTATATATTTAGGGCTTTGTGTTTATATTTTTGATTTCAAAAAGAAACAATAAATCAGAACTTCTTTGCCTTTACAAGATGAATCATGTACCCTGCCATCTTGTTTCGTATGCTTTTGCTTTCAACAATATTTTTTGAATTTATTGCTTTCTTATTCACATCAAAATCTTTAGAAAATTCATCAGGATTAAGTTCATAAAGGCGTTTAGCGCTCCTCTTTACAAATGTATGCTTTATCTTTCCCATTCTAGCACCTTGCTTGCAAAGACTTTTAAAGATAAAGTTTTATAAAACTTTGTATAATATGGTGATATCCTGATGACATTCTACATATCTCTATCTCCAATAGGTCTTTTTGCCCATGATAATAAGGGTGAACTTGTAGATTCAGTCATATTTACAGACCTGAATAAAGCAAAAGAGCAGTTTATTGCCGCAATGGATAAACAACAGACAGATGAAGAGGCTCAGCTGATAAAAAAGATAGAAAAAAAAGACAAGGAAATAATTTTTGAAATACCTAAAGAGGGGTATGTGAACCAGTTTCCAAACATCTCAGGAGATACAGTAAGACAGAACCTGCCAAAACTTGCACAATCTACTGGCTTCTGTAAAAATCCTTCAGACCTGTATAATCATATTCACAGCCTGAATATGGGAATTACAAGGGCTGCAGTAAAAAAAGCATCAACTGGTGATCGTTTCCTGATACATGCAGTAAACACAATTGACGAGCTTGAGTCAAGTGCTAATATGCTTGCAATAAGGCTTAAAGAATGGTACGCCTTATACTTTCCTGAATTGATAGAAAATACAAGATCCAATGAGAAACTTGCATCAATAATATCTTCTGATGCTCACAGGGACAAAATCTCACCAGAAGATGCAAAAGATACTATAGGTGCAGACTGTCCGGAGCAGGACATAATACCTATGCACAGGTTTGCAACAGAGATACACAATATTTATCTTCATAAAAAAGAGCTTGAAGAGTACATACTGAAAAAGTCAAAGGAAATCATGCCTAATGCATCAGAGCTTATAAGTCCTATGCTTGCCGCAAGGTTTCTTGCAATAGCAGGTTCCCTTGAAAAGCTGTCAAAATTTCCTTCATCAACAATCCAGGTTCTTGGTGCAGAAAAAGCACTTTTTCGCCACATACGCGGCAATGGGACATCACCCAAACATGGCATAATATTTCAGTCACCCCTGGTGAACCAGGCATCAAGAAAGACAAGAGGAAAAGTATCAAGAATGCTTGCAAGTAAATTATCAATCGCTTTCAAGATGGATTATTTTGACAAAAAACTCAAAGGCGGAAAGAAGCTGAAAGAAGATCTTGACAAGAGACTTCAAAATCTAAAAGGTTGATTATTATGAAATGCGTTATTGATGGAATTTACAGGTTTGGAAAAGACTTTGCAACCTTAAGTCTGGCGCCCAATAAAAAAGTGTATGACGAAAAAACAATCCGGAAAGGAAAAGACGAGTACCGTATCATAGATCCAAAAAAAAGCAAGCTTGGCGCAGCCTTGAGGATGGGGCTTAAAGAGACTGGTCTCTTTGAAGGTGCAAAAGTTCTCTATCTGGGTATTGCAAGCGGCACGACTGCAAGCCATATCTCCGATATAACAGGAGAACATGGATTGATATATGGTGTGGAATTCTCATCAAGGTCGATAAGAGACCTTCTTCCAGTATCAAGAGTTAGAAAAAATATGATACCCATACTCGCAGATGCAAGGATGCCCCAGACCTTCGCCTCAAGAATAGAAAAGGTAAATGTCCTTTACCAGGATGTTGCCCAGAAAGACCAGAGTGAAATATTTATAAGAAATGCAAAAGCTTTCCTTAAAAAAGGCGGAACTGCAATGATAGCAATAAAAGCAAGAAGTATTGATGTTACAGAGAACCCAAAAAAGATATATGCACAGGAGAAGCAGAAATTATCACAATACTTTGAAGTTGTACAGCAGGTGACTCTCGGCCATTTTGAGAAAGACCACGCATTCTTTCTATGCAGGATGAGATAGATCTCTATAATCATTCAGCACATAATAATAGACTGCCATGTCTCCGTCATAAACTTTTCTCCCATATTCAGAAAACCATCCAAGAAACTCACAATCTCATAAATCCTATAAACACTCATAACAGCTATCTAAGTTAATACATACATTTGAAAAAGAAAATTTATAAATATCTCTCAGATAACCTTAAAATATGCTCATGGCCTGGGCGATAAGCCCGCCGAATATCACACTTACTATCGTCAGCACAACCAGGTACATGATGATGCCGATAACAAGAACCTGCCATGCAAGATCATTCTGTTTTACTTTACTGTCACCCTCACTTATCTTCGTTACAAACATTGCAAGAAGTATAAGTATCTCAATAACATATATGCCAACAATCAATTGCAATACCCAGGGTGGTGTTGCTGCATCAACTGAGATCATCATCTCCAGAGGATTGCCTGTGCCGGTCGAGACAGCACTTAACTCATCCATCTTCAGCTGTATATTGACCATCATCTGCATAATTATCTGTGCAGTAGAGACTACAACACCAGATATCATAGGTACAAGGACGAATGCCTGAAATTTCATAGAGCTGGTCGTCTCAGAAAGTATATCATCTATCTTTTCTTGTGTAGTCCTTATACCGCGCAGATATTCTGAAATTATAAGCATTGTCAATGATGTAGCTTTTGTGCCTTTGTCTACAGATTCACTTATAGACTGCATAACTGTTTTTATCAGCTTGGATGGATAATGCCGGAGCGCACCGTATTTTTTATTAAAGAGAGCCTGCTTGAATGTCATATTAAGCTGGCTCATATTTTTTACAATAACTCTCATGAATCCGGAAATCTCAAGGTCTTTTGTATCTTCCACTGCTTTGGCAAGCGACAGTTCAATAGGGCTTCCTCCAGAAAGCCTGTTTCCAAGTGCAAAAAGAGCAGTCTCAAACTGCTCTTCAATTCTTTGTATCTCCTGAATTATCTTTATTTTCTGGAAGCTCGTACCTTTAAAATATATTGCAAAACCCATTGCAATTCCAATGATGATGATTACGCTGTGAACCATTTTTGATGCAAGTATGCTAAATGGAAACATTATCGTTGATGCATCAACATTCATACATGCAATAAGCATAAATATCCCTGAAAATGTGATTAAGCTTCCAATAGCAAGAGCGAAAGGCCAGACAGGAACAATAGACTTTCCAATAGTCATCTTGTCAAGTGCAGTAGCATCAGGATGATTTGATATGTCAACAACTGCTTTTGTGGATGGTCTTTTATTAAGTATATTTGTCATCAGCACATAGACTCCAAGTGGAAGGACTATATTATATCCAAATATAAGGTATGTGGCCATGTTAGGGAACGAGTCTCCCAGGAATATTGCAGCAAGAGGGAATATGACCATCCCCATGATTGGAAGAAGTATACCAAGTCCATGTATTACAAGTATAGGCATCTTAAGTTCCCTGCTGTAATGTTTCATTTTCTCATCAGTTCCTTCAAGAATGCCATGCATAGCCTTGTCAAGAAGGTTTTCACGCCTCATAGGATTTGTATCTCTCATTGAAGCCCTGATGTATTCAATAGCGTCCATAAATTCCCTGTTGTGCTTCTTCCATTGAAAAACATAATCCATAAGCCCGTCATCAATTGTCTGTATCTGCCCGTTCTCAAGTTTCCATAGCATTAGTTTAAGATCTCTTCCTATTTTTCCCTGAGCGCTTGTTGCAGCAAATCTTAGAGCTGCCTCAAGGTTTGGTGTTGTCTTCATATAGACAACCATATAAAGAACAACCATGACAAGTTCTCCAGAGCTTTTTATCCTTACGCTTGTTGCATAGTTTTGCGGATATTTCAGTATAGATACTGCAGTTATCGGTGCAAGTAAAAATACAGTGACTTTGACTAGCCCTGGTGCAATAAATAATGGTAGCACAAGAGTCATCATTCCACAGAATATGAAAAAAAGAAAAGAAATGACAGCAAAAGCAGCAACACCATTAGGGGTGACCCTAAGGTCTGTAAACTCTGCTGCTTCCTTGATTGAATCTGCTGTCTTTTTATCCGCTTCAATCTTTAATAGCTTTCCCGAGAATGAGCACATCTTTTCAAAAAAAGACCGAAGTGTCTTCTGGCTTTCTTCCTCTTCTTTATATTCTCTGTAAGAACGTGATGTCATGCTTACTTTCTGATTGGTGCTTAAAGGGTTTATAGCACCTTGATTATACTGCAGAAGTGCGTTTTCTATTTCTTCAATATGTTTTTTCTTTGCATCATCAATTTTTTCCATGTATACCTTACCTAATTTGTATTTATGTGGTATATATGTATTTTTTGAGGTAAATAAGATGCAGAAAAAGGTCTAACAACAGAAAAGTATATAAAGATGTATGTTTAACTTTATAGTAGATAATTATGAATCCATTAAATGCAGCCACAAATTGGAAACCAGCATTTAGTCTAATCTCTATTATGAATTGCCTGTATGTCAAGTGTACAGGAAGATGCTTTTAGGGAATGATTCCACA
>JAUVES010000101.1 GCA_030594675.1 Candidatus Nanohaloarchaea archaeon | reverse complement strand
TACCAGTATTATCCCACGATAAAGCACCTGAACTCATCGATTCATCAGCTACCCCATTACCTACATTGAAATACATAGATCCGCCCCCCCATTGAGATAATCGCCATACAAATCCTTCATTACTCCAAGTTTCCGCATTCGCAATAATTGTCCACTCATTAAATTGCTCATCTACATCACTTGCAGGTTTAACCCACGCCTCTAAAGTAAGTGTGCTGAATTCTCCGCTTACACTTGTATCGTCCCCACAATCAATATAATCATTCACACCATCAAAACTTCTCGCCCCGCCGAACTTTCCGCTGGCTGTGTATGTTGAACCTGAATTAATACCATCATTTGAATATGTCGAATGATCTGAAAAATCTAATACATCATCAAACCTCCACCAGCCAACCAGAGACCTGTTCCAGTCAATAAAGGCGGTGATATCGCTCGCATCCATTGCTGTGACATTGATATAGGCAGAGTCATAGCTTCTATATTCATTATCATAAGGTGTAGGATTTACAAAATAAATATCAGGGGGGACAGCATACACCGTGACCATTAACAAAGATAAGATTAAAGGCAAGTACAGATAACCTCGTTTCATTTCAAACCCAACATAACAATTAAATCTATAAAAGACTGATGTATATACCTTATAAAATATTATCAGTTCTAATATAAATATTAAAAAAACGATTAAAAATTTGCTAATAACCTTTGCCTGCTTTTCCCCCTTGAATCATCATGTATTTTATCAGCAACATCACTTTCACCGCCATCAAGACCTTTAAGTTTCTGAGCAGTTTTCGTACCCACAATCTTTTCAAGCACAGAGGCATCCCCCTTTCGCACATCAGAAGCAGACCTGAACCCCTTATCATAAAGGGCGCGGGCACGCACACGGCCTATACCTTTCACAGCAACAAGCTTCAGAAGTTCCTCAGGCACCCCATACTTTATCTGCACTCTAAACATCTTCACTGCCTTATAGACCTCTTTCAGCTCAAAAAGCTTGGAAAACTCTTCAATAGAATAAAGCAGCCAGTCCGCATTATCAAGCTTGGCCTTAAGCTCACCAGGTGTCACAGAAAAATGCTTGCTTATGAAATCTTCTGTATTCTCCTTGATCCATGAATCAAAAAGAAGCGCAGTATTAAGAGTATCTAAAAACTTTTTCCTCTCCCAGTCCCAGACAGAAGGAACATCAGTAAGAATATTAGAAGAACATGATTCAACAATTGCATCAAGATTCTCAATATCTTTCTTCTTAGCTGTTACAAGAGGCCGCATCTCAATCGCCTGGGATATGAGGCAAAAGATACTAAAGCTGTTAAGGGCTTTGGACTTTTCCTTAAGTATCTGCGCACCTGAGATAAAATCATCAGAAGAATTATCTCTCACTCCAACAGAAGATATATCAAAACCCTTATCAGAAACCAAAAGTGGCTGACGTATAGCCCTCGCAAAAATATCAGCAGTCACAGGATCTATATAAAGCTCCGCAACCCGAAGACCAAAAGGAGTAGCCTTAAGGCCTGAAGCAGCATTAACCATGCCAAAATCACAAAGCATGCTGACAACAGCATCAACTTTGCCAAATATTTCCCCCAACTCTTTGAACTGATGCGCATAAAATGTCTTTGATATAAATTTCTCAAGAGCAGAAACACTATATACATGCCCGGTAGCAATAAGGCTCAGTATATGCACCCTAAGCACCGGCTCCAGAGATAATTTAGAATATATATTTTCTGGAATCCCATTTATAAATCTCTTCTCAAGCTCCAAAGCCTCGTCTTTACTTTTTGAAATTATAACAGATTTGCCTTCAGCAGAATACCCAACACGCCCTGCACGGCCAACACACTGCTTATACTCAAGAACAGGTATATAGTCATAACCCTTTGTCGCATAAAAACGCTTAACATCCCTCATAATAACATAATCGCACGGCAGATTCATCCCATATGCAAGAGTGGTAGTAGAGCATATAAAACGCAAAAGTCCGGACTTAAAAGCACCTTCAACCAGCTCTTTCTGTCTATGCACAAGACCGCTATGATGAAAACATGCACCATTCCTGACAACTCTTGAAAGCCTTCTGCACTGCGAAGTGGGAGAAGACAAAGCATGTAAAAGAGAATCAGACAGCTGTTCAAGTTTCAGCTTATCAGAATGGCTAAGAGAGCCGACAGCTTTAGAAATATCCTCAGATGCCTTTTCAGCACCTTTTCTGGAAGACACAAAGACAATTCCCTGCAGCTTATCCTTGCAGACTTTCCCTATAATAGATTCAAGAGCATCAGAACCAGAATGAAGTAAAAAGCCAGCACCTTTATTATCCGGAAAAACAACACTTCCACCATCCACATAACCTTCAGAAAGCACAGTAGGCCTGAAATCAGACTTAACAAGCACGGCATCCAGCCACCCTGCAAGTTCATCGCAATTATTTATAGTAGCAGAAAGGCCAATTACCTGCGCATCAGATATTTCACGAGCCCTGGTAAGCACAATCTCAAGAGTAGGGCCACGTGAAGAATCATCAAGAAGATGTATTTCATCAGCTATTACAAGCCCCACATCAGAAAACCATTCAGCTTTATGCCGGAGTAAACTGTCCGCTTTTTCAACAGAAGTCACTATTATATCAAAATCTTTAAGTCGCGAATCCTTACTATCAAAATCCCCTATACTCACAGCAATATTCACACCAATAGATTTATACTTGCTATTGAAATCATTGTATTTTTCCATAGCAAGAGCTTTCAATGGAACAAGATACAATACTTTCTTCTTATCATCAAGAACAGTCTTGAGCGCCGCAAGCTCAGAGACAAGTGTCTTGCCAGAACTTGTAGGTATGGCAAGCACCATATTCTTGCCGTCAAGATATCCACAACCAATAGCATCAGCCTGTGGAGGGAAAAGATTAAGCACACCATCCTTATCTTTTATAATATCCACAACAGGTTCAAGAATCGGATACTTTTTAGACACATCATCAATATTCATATACTAAGGTTAGTCCATCAAAAATAAAAAAGGTGACATTTTGAAAATCAAATATAATTTTTGGCAGCTTCTTCCCGTTCCTTCAACAACAAAGCTTTTTTCTTCGCCCAGACAATTTCATCTTCTGTAAAAACTCTCAGAAAATCAACAACTTTTTCTCTTTCCGCCTCAGCAATCTTTGCCCGCATAAGCTTCTCATGCATAAAAAAGACAAGGCAGGCATCATAATTAACAATAGATTCAAAAGCATGAACTGCTGCTTCTTTTCTTTTGATATTGATTATATCTTTTGCAGTCAAAAACTCATCTCTTGCAGAATCAAAATATATATCACCTTCTGATTTATATAATGTCCTGTCAATCTCCTCTGCAGAAAAATTCCCAAGAAATGCATTTATCTCATGTTTGAGCATATCAACATCAACTGTAAGATCCACGCTATTTTTAACATCACTCACATCAAGAATAGTATTGCAGTCAGTCAAAGCCTTATGTGAAAGAAAGATTGCCTTGGGCCTGTCAATATTCCGGAAAGATCTCGCTTCTTTGATTATAGCTTCAACATTCTTGAGTGCTGAAGTAGAATCTTTCAGCTTATTTACACGCACACTAGATATCTTATACTTCCTTCCCATCATCCCTTTGATATTTTTATACCGAAACATCACATATTACCTTTATAATATTATTGTCCTTTATATTCATATAGATATTATCACAGTGATTAAAAATGATTGAGAATCTTGAAAAAGTGCAGCACATAAAGACTGGAAAGAACATGACCTGCGGCCAGTTAATAGACCAGATGAATAAATCAGGAGTCATGGGAGCTGGAAAGATAGCAAAAGCTGCAGACATAATGGAA
>JAUVES010000075.1 GCA_030594675.1 Candidatus Nanohaloarchaea archaeon | reverse complement strand
AAAAATGGGTTTTTAAAACCCAAATCAAAGCTTTTTGATGCCAGTCTTCTTGACATTCGGCTTCCAGATCTGTGCAGGCATCCAGCTTGGTCTGTTTGCTGGTGCTTCAACTTTTGACCTTGAACCAGTAAAGATATGTATCTTCTTGGTCCCTCTCTCCCTTAGCTCTATGCTTGTGTGATTTCTGTTTGCTGCTTTAAGAGCTGCCTGTCTTGGAGAGGCTCCAGTAAAAACGCTATCAGTGTCCTTACCATTCTCTATTAATACGAAATTTCGCCTTTTTGCCATAATAACCACTACCGATAGTTCGCTTTTGAAGTTTATATTGTTAACTGTTGCTGGTTTTTAAAAACCGTAACTTATAAATAGAAGCAGGGAAGGTATCCTGGATCAGGCGGGAAGAAAAGCATATAAGTAATAATTTTTAGGGACAATTCCCATGAAGTTTATTTCTTCCAGCCCAACCATGTGCTAAATTTTAGTTAGTTTTTTGAGGTATATATATGTTTTTATTGTCAAAGATATAGGTTGAAAAGTTGTATTAGATGAAGATAAAAGTATATATACTATGAATGTATATGTGGATGTTGTTATCGGTTATTGATTGGTCTACAGCCCTGTAATTATGTCTATTTATGAATAGCTTATGATCCAATACTAGGTGTACCTGTCAAAATAGAAGACTTCTGCCTGAAAGCATTCGGTGAAGAGATTCCGATGAATATATCAATGCAAACAGACAGGATTAAAAAAATCATCAATTGATAAACATTAGAAATCAAATACACTTTTACTGATTTATAATATCTTCTGGTTTAATTCCTTTGCATTCATACGTAGATCCATTCACGTTACAGTTTGAGTCTGGAAATGCTTCAGAAACATACTTTAAAAGGTCACTCGGAAATTTCCGAACCCCTCCATTGACAAACATAGTATTGGCAAACATAGTAAGTGTTTGACTTTCTGGATTATATTTGCATCCAATCCAGTTTTTGTGATTATCCGGTGTTTTTGGATTGGTGAAAGTAAGATCATACATAGCATCATGTATTTCATCCCGTTTCTTGATATTTGACTCATCTTCAAAAAGCCTGTAAAGCCCATCTACAATTTTTTCTTTTGTTTCTACCATAAGTTAGTGAAAGAACTTGTAGACTTTTAAATCTTTTGTTTCTTTGAAAATTTCTGGTGGGATGAAGGTAGTATTGAGGATTTCTATCCGAAAAACAAGGTTCTTCAGGTTTGGATATCTTAAAAGTTTATAAATTATGAAAAACCCATATAATCCTATGGGCATAACTGAAGAGCAGATTGAAAAGATAGAGCGATTCTGTGTTGAATTCTATAAAAAACTTGACTTTGCACACAATGTTGAGCATATGAACAGGACTCTCAAGATTGCAGAATTTATCGCTAAAAAGGAAAATGCTGACAGGGAAATAGTCCGGTTGGGGGCGATGGTCCATCAGTTTCATAATAATCTGGATGAGTTACAGGATTTTTTAAGTGATTTAGAACCAGAAACAGCTAAAATATTGATTAAATGTGCAGAATTTCGGCCGTTCAAAGATACAGTAGATAAAGATGTATCTATAGAAGCAAAAGTTGTATCTGATGCTGATGCACTTCAGGTGTTGGGGCCGCAGGGGCTTATAAGAGAGATTGCCTGCAATATTAAGGCAAGAGATAAATCACTAGATAAAAGTGTGCAGGATGCAAGAGAAATTGAGAGTCAGTTCTATAAGGCATTACAGACAGAAACTGCAAAGAAAATTATAAGAGAACCACATGAACTGATGGAAAAGTTCTGGAAATCTTATGATGACTGGGATAAGATATTTTCTCCTTTGTGAAAGTCACATCATAATTCTTTTTTAATATATTCAAGAAGCAGGTTAAACTTTGTGTATCCTGCAGCCACATTGAAGTGGCCTGCATTTTTGACCATGATTACATCAACACCTAACTTTTTTGCCAGGTCTTCTGCTTTTTCCAATGAGACATAAGGATCATTATCTGAATGGAATACATAGAATTTTCTGCAATTTTGCCGTATCTTCTGCCAGTCAAAGTCTTTGTCAACAAATGTCCTGTTGATTTTATCTAAATCCTTATCTCCCAACAATTCAGCAAAACCTGAAACAAAAAATGATGCTTTTATTGGCCTGTCCAGATTCTCAAGAATATCTAACAAAAACGCAGGTCCCAGGCTATGGCCGACAAAGATTGAGTTTTCATCTATGTATTGCTTATAATGTTCAAAAACATTTAGCCAATTATCTAATGATTGGTTTTCCGGGGTCGGAAATTTAGGGACAAAAACTTTGCAGCCTAATTTTTCAAGCTCTGATTTCAGCCATGAAAACCAGTTCTCTTCAGGATGCCCGTAAGCTCCATGAATAATAAAGATGTTGACCATAATTAATATAATACAGAAATAGAATATAAATGTGTTTATTATGCGTTTTTTAATAATCCTGCATATCTCTAAGTTTCCTTAACAATCACATACTCCTCTTCAGACCAGTTATTCCATCTATCATAAAGTCTTTACCTATGTAATATGAGTAGTAGACCTGCTGAATCTTCTCGACTTTTCCAAATAGTGCTTTCGCTTTCTCCGATATCTGTTCTGCTGTGTATTTTGGCTTCAGGATATCACCATCAATGACGACAAACATTGGACTATCACGGAAGTCATGGATTTTAAAGGCAGATTCCGTTGAGTAAAAATCCACACCCTGTGAATCAGTACGCATCTTTATAAGGCCTTTCCCTCTCATATCTTTCAGTACATTTATAAGCTCTCCGAATGATATTGAGGTCTTTTCCAGGATAAGATCTGTATTCATCTCTGTGGTGAGCACTTTTAAGAGTTCAAGTTCTACCTGCGATAAATTGAGGTCCTGCTGTTTTATTACATTCTTTTCTTTGTATAAGATGTTTCCTTTCATAGCTTCAAAAAGATATGTCTTTGAGTCTGCATGGACAAAATAGCAGGGATAGTACATGACTTTCATCGGGCCTAATCTTGATTCAAGATTTTCTCTTGGCACTGAGCTGAAGCAGAGTATCTTCTTTCCTGTCTTTGGCTGCTCTGTTATGCTTACTGTCACACCGCCGTGCTTGGTCTTCCTTACTCTTATGTCTGTCAATATTGGCAGGCCCTGCCCCAGTATCAATGCAGTCCCTGGATTCAGGTTGGGTATCTCCTTCTCAACACCGTCTGTCATACCTTCTGCATAGCTTACTGCTTTTAAATCATTTGGGTTTGTTATCTTCAGTATTATCTGTGTGTTGCACTGGGAAATTATGTTCTTGTCAACCCTTGCAGGTCTCTGGCTTATTACACACAAGCCTAATCCGAACTTTCTTCCCTCTGATGCTACTGTCCTTATAATTTTTGATGATGCAATCACTTCTTTTTCCGGGCAGAAATTGTGCGCCTCTTCAAGAATCATAAAATGCGGCGGCACTCTGCCCACTTTCCTTAACTCAAAAAGGTCATGGATCAGCTTGTAGGCGACAATCTCCTGGATTTCGGGAGATATTCCCCTGTAATTTATGACAGTTGCCTGTCCGGGGACAACCATATCTTCTATAGGTGTAGGGTCTTTTGCAAATAATCCTATGTCTTTGACAGATTCTAACATGTTAAGAAGGTTCCATTTTGCTGCGCTCTCAGTCTGGTCAATCTTTGAAATTATGTCTTTCAGAGTATAATCACCTCCCCTGTCTTTCAGTTCCCTTATCGCTGTGAAAAGAAGGCCTTTCTGCGATGATGTTACATTTGTCGGTGATATCTGGGACAGTTCCATTGCTGTCAGGTTCTTGTCTGAGAAATTAAGCTGTTCTGAACCCGGGTTCACTCGGGGGTCAGGGCTGTATTCAACCACCTTGTATGCTTTGGGTTTTATCTTGTATTGGTTCATAAGGGCTAAATCTCTTTTATCATCGTTTGCAAACCTCAGGCTTATATATTCGCCGTGAGGATCAAGAATAACTATTGGTATTTTCTTATCCAGAAGCTCTTCAAGAATTACGCTTACTGTATATGATTTTCCTGCACCTGTGGATGCCAGGACTGCTACATGCTTTGTGACAAGGCTTTTTGGATCCAGAAATACTTCTACATCCTTGTTTGAGTCAAGGTTGCCTATATAAAGGCCGCCTCTTTCAAGTTTCAAAGTTTCCTGTATCACTTTTTTGTCTGCGCTGTACACCAGTGAGTTTGGCCTTACCGGCTTTTTAAGGGATTTTAAGATTAAATCCTCTCTGTACCCAATTATCTCTGCCAGAGCCATATTCTTTATATTTTTCCTGTCTTCTGAAATGCTTTCAACCAAGTCTACCTTGCAGAGTATCCAGTGTCCTTCCTCATCCTTGACAGTGACATAGTCCTGCTTCTTTATTTCCTTATAGGCATAGAACCTGAAGGTCTTTGTGCCTGTTTTTCCGTAAACTTCTCCTATGAGCATATAGATTCCTGCCTTATGTGATTGGGGGTCACAATACTATTTTTTGCAGAAGAATATTTAAATAGTTCTGTGTAACTTTCTTTGTTGAGGTAAATTGCATGAAACCAGAAATCATGAAACTGAGATCAGAATTCATAACCCAACAGCGTGAACTCATAAAACATCGCAAAAA
>JAUVES010000027.1 GCA_030594675.1 Candidatus Nanohaloarchaea archaeon | reverse complement strand
TAATACAGTAAATTACACCTGGTGCTGGGAGGAGGCAAAACCTATACTTGGTACCCCCATCATAAAATCAGAGAGTGATGCATCATGGGGTATTACAACAACAGGCGGTTGGGGTGAAAAATTCTATTTCAATATAAGTGTTCAGGATCTGCAGGGGGATAATGTCAATCTTACTTTATGGTGGAATGAGAGTTTTGGTGTAAGTAGAGAACATACATATCTTAATGAAACTACATGCACTGCATGCATTAATGAAACTAACAAGACAATTGATTATCAGGGATTCTTTTGCAACACAACTGTTTCAGATCTGGATACTGATGCATATTTCAGGATAAATGCATCAGACAATTCAACTGGAAATAACAATAATTCATGGGGGCCTGATTCCAGTTATTCTTTCCAGATTGAAGAGGATGATGTCAATGTATTCAATGTGACGCCTGGATGGAATGCAACAGTCAACAGGAGTTCATGGTCTAATTTCACAATCAGGATTGTGGATGCTGACAGGAATGCTGCACCTACATCTGCCAATCTTAAAAGTTCTGACTCACCGATATACATCTCAAAATATCGTGACAACGGGAGTCTTGATGTTGCATATATTACAATAAACGGCACAGGGTATCTTAATCGTGAGATGGTCAATGATACTGACCACTGGTGTAAGTCATATTTCCAATTGGGGCAGAACTATTGGAAAGGCGGAGTTTTAAGTGGCGCAGATTGCTATAAAGAAAACATTACTGAACCAGGACCATCTTCAGCCATGCCTTTCATGCTTTACGGTGATTTGGAGCCGACCATAACAGCACCGGTCGGTTTGATAAATTATTCTATAACTGAGACAATACAATTTCAGGGAACCATAAGTGATGATTGCAGTGCTGCAATAACTGATGAAAATGCAGAAGTATATTTCAAGATGATGCAGGGTGGCTCTGAGATTGCAAACTGTAGTGCATCTTATGCGAGTGGATTCTGGAGCTGTTCTATATCAACCAATTTTGCTGATTTCAGCAAAGGATATTACAATGTGACAATGAATGCTTCATGGGATTATTACAATCCCGGAGAGTCAACATTTGAAGAAGCATTTTATCTCTTTGCAGTGCCTCTGTTAGAAAATCCATCAGTAACTCCAAGTGCTCCTGAAGGGTGGGGTGTTGAAAGAAATTTCACTATAAATGTCACAGATGATTCAGCAGATAATGTGACTGTCTATTTATGGGAAAAAGCGGCGTCTGGTGAATGGACGCAGATAGGAACATCAAAGGAATGTACTTCTCCATGTTCCGGGACTGTATTATCATGGACATATAATTACACATGCAGCAATTTTTCAGCAGAGTCTGCACGAAATTTCAAATTTAATGCAACAGATACTGATGGAAACACAAAAGAAAATTCAAGTGCTCCAGGAATAACTCTTCAAAAAGATAATATACAGATTGATTATATAAGCGGGAACTTCAGCACTGCAACATTATTCAGTCCCGCAGAATTTGTTTTGCGAGTCAATGATACTGATATTGGCGGGTATGTCATACTCAATACTCTTAATATGAAATTTAACATAACAACAGATGATCTTAACAATTCTTTAATTGATGGCTCTAATCTGACTCAGTCAGATGGTTATATCTATTATTCATTTTTGCCTGATGGAGACTATAATGCAGGAACAAGATACTGGTTTGGCTTTTCTGAATCAGAGTCCTGTTATTTTGATAATGAATCCGCTGAGTATACAGTGATTATAGATGTAAATTGGCCTCCACTATATCAAAATGAAAAAGCCAACAATCTAACATCTGGTGCAATAGCAGGATGGGGTACTTCATGGAATTTCTCAATACAGGTCATGGATGAAAATAGTGATGACATCAATGTAAGCCTTGAGATTTATAATGGTACTGTTTGGAATGAGATAAATAAAACAGAATGTGCCTCTTGCGGCTCATGGACACAGATAGACTTTTTTACATCATTTGATTGCGGTCTTGAGCCTGAATCAGTCAAATATCGGTTTTTTCTGGAAGATAATATGTCAAATCCTAATACAACCGCAGAGCATACCTTTGATATAGCTAAAGAAAAGGTCAATGTAGAATACATATATGGAAACAGTTCTGTTGCAAACAGGAGCGCAAGCCAGACAGATCTGCTTATTTTCAGGATGCAGGATGAGAATGGCACATATCTTTCTAATTTTAGCACAAAATTCCATGTCACAACAGACGGTTCAAATCCATATTCTGATGAAACATTTACAAACACGACCAATAATACCGGTTATGCACATTTTTCTTTCAACCCGACATGCATGAATGATTATTCAGGTGCCCCAAAATTCTTGGTTGATGAACAGCAATGGAAAGTAACTGTAAATGATTCTGAGCTTGGCTGCTACCAGCAGAATGATTCTTATGACACGATAAAAACAAACCTTTTTGTCTACGGAGACATAACACCAGTTATCAGCAAGCCAGAACTTCACTCAAATCCGACTGGTAAGAATTTCACGCAGGAAGAAAACATAGCTTTCCTGGGATACACAGTGGATGACTGCGGTGATTCATTAACACTTAATACCACTGCCGCATCCGGTGAAGTGAAATTTTATATAAACCAGTCTCCTGCCACAGTCTACAACTGCACAGATGATATTGAGCTTGTAGGTTCCAATGCATATTCCTGCACTATGCCCACTTCAATAACCACAGATAAAGGATGGTACAATGTGACGCTTTATGTTAATGAAAGTAGGCATTACAGCAATTTCACACTTGATTTTGGAGATCCCGGCCTGTTCTTCATGAATGCCATACAAAAGCTTGAATCCCCGACAGGCACACCTTCAGCAGAAGGATGGGGTTACACCGACTGGAACTTTTCAGTCATTGCAAGCAGTGGTGATCCTGATGTAACATATAATGTAAGTGTTCTGCTGTCGCAGACTCCACCGCCAGCAGAGATAGACAAATGTGAAGCTCCGACCTGCATAAACCAGACAATAACTGACTGTAAATACCCCGACTGTGTTGACAGGCTGACTTATTGGTATCGTAATTTCACAGCATCTGGTATTGGAGTCTGGTATTACAGGTATCTTATGAAATACCAGACTGATGAAGAATTTTCAACATTTGACTCCGGTGTGCACAAGATAACTCTTGAAGAAGACAACACCAACATAACTTATATCTCCGGCAATAATTCAGAAGTAAACACGACTGACGGCGCAATATTTTCAGTAAGGGTATATGATTTAGACAGGAATACATATGATCTCGATCCTTCAGCAACAGTCACATTCCATGTGAATTCATCAAGCTATGATAAGATTGTAGGCACAAACACAACCAATTCAACAGGATATGCACAATATTATTTTGTCCCAAACTGTCAGTTCATTGAAGGAGACCAGAACTGGTACGCAGAGATAAATTCAACAGACCCTTACTATAAAGAGAACATATCAGTCATATTGAATGTTGATATATCTCTTACTGGTTGTGACCCGTCTATTGAGGTTGAGCACATATATAAGCCGTCTGAAGTGTTCCAGTATCAGAATTTCACTATAAATGCAACAATCAGGGCATGGGTGGGGGATGCAAGTAATGTCAATGTGACAATTGATGTTCCAACAGGATGGGGAATCATGAGCCAGTCACAATCCCTTGGAACAATAACTGCCGGAGAAACAAAAACACTTCAGTGGAATGTATATCCGACAACTGCAGACTTCCAGAATACAACAGTCTTTGTAAATTCAAGCAATGCAGGAAATGACACGAAAATTTCATCAAAGTTTGTATCATATAAGCAAAGGGTAGGAAGTTTGACACCTTATGAGACATTGCCTTTTGTATTAGATGCTGATGAAGAAATTGAATTAAGCTGGGCTTGTGAAGCCGGTGACTATCGTGCAGTTCAACTGGATATAGGTTTTGTCCAGAACAATTCAGTTATTGAAGTTTATGGCTATGATGGTTATGATTTTAAGTTGGTGAAAACTCATACAAATATTTCAGCTCAGAATAATATCAGTGTTTATCTTCTTGAAAATAAGATAGTGCCTAATGTAACAGGATATTGTTTATTTAAGTTAGGGAATTTCGGGCCTGATGCATTAAACATAACATCTCTCAATTTATCCGTCGCATATTATAATGAAACTGTGCAGATCCAGGATATTCAGGTAAAGGTCATTGATAATATTACAACAGGAATTGAGACCGGTGAAGAGTCAGTTAATGTGACAGTCACCATCGCAAACTCTATCAATACATCATATTCAGGCACTTTGTGGCTTAATATAACAAACAGCACAGGTTATCTGATGAACTCTTCATCACAGTCTGTCGATATACCTGAAAACTCTTCAGGCAATCTCTATAATTTTACAGATATAAACACATCTGACTGGGCGGAAGACACATATGATATAATGGCAGACTTTGTCAATGATTCAGTGTCTGTAAAGAATCGCACAGAAACATTGATTATTGATACTATATCATTATCTGCCAAAGGAAAGTATTCTTCAGTTGAGGAGGTATATTATATGTGTAACCTGACAACTGAACCATATTATGTTACTATCAATCATCCTTTCAGTGATTATATACAATATAATGTGACAGTTCAGGCACCTGTGGGATGGAACTCTGCACCGCCTTCTGCTATAATCAATGCCACTTCAGCGGGAAATTATACATTAGAATTTGATATAACTTCAAGCAATTTAGATTTTGAAACAGTTGTTTTCAATATGACAGTAAATTATACATATCCTGCTTCAGCAAAGAACAAGACAATAAATTATACATTTATTGTGCGTGATAATATATCAATCCTTGAAGTTGTAAGGGAGACACCTTCAGTAGTTGCTTCAGATACAGTATTTGATTCTCAGATAACTGTATACAATAGAGGCTGCGCACCAACAAATGGTTCGACAAATGTGACTGAAGTTGTATTCACAGGATGGATGCCTGCAAACCCCGGAATAAAGACAAATGAATATGGTTCTGATGTTGAATTGATATCAACAACAAATGATATTATAAATAATAAGATTATCTGGGAGCTTGGAACAATCGGTGTGGATAAATATGCAGTCCTGACATATCAGGTTAAATCCCCCGCAAGCTATCCTTCTGTTGGCTCTCTGAAATATAATGTGACTTATGGTACTATAGATTCAAGAGATATTCTTGAAAACACGCCATACCCTGTCCAGACATTCAATTATACAGAAGAGTCACATCTTGAATTTGATATTGAGACAATACAGCAGCCTGCCTATCCCTGGGTGGAGCCAAGAAGTGCACAGGTAAATATATCATACAACTATTCTTTGAAAGTTGCAAACATTGGCGATAATGCGACAGGCAGTGACTGGAATGTAACTCTTGACATCCCCCAGGAATGCAACATCACACAGGTCTATGATTCAGGCACATGGGATAATGCCACACGAAAAATAACCTGGCCATTGCCTGATCTGACACCATATTCAGCAACCTATCTTAATTTCACAGCTAATTGCACAGATGCAGGTTCATATAAATTTATTGCAACAGGGTTGAGGGATACTATAAATTATACATTATTTAACAATGATACAAATATGAGTTGTTTAGGCAGTGACTGTTCTGCAAATCATTCTTTTACTTTTTCAATACCTGAAAATAGTAGATATGAATATCTGACTAATGAATTCAATTTTTATATATCATACAACTTTACAGGACAGAATGTGACAATCAGTCAGGCTTATTTTATGATGTATGATGACTTTGATAATCTTCATATTATACATAATAGATTCAACTTATCTGATCTCGTTTCAAAAAAATGGTTGAACCATTCTTTTGGACTAGAAGATGAAAAAATGTTTGTAGATAATATCAGAGACATAATGTTTGGAAGCTACATTGATTCAACATATGGTTCTGATGGAAATTTGACGATTGAAAAGATAGAGTATACCTGGCGCACAGGAAAACTATTCCAGGAACCGCAGGATCTTTACTTCAATATCAAAGTTTATGATTACCCACCTCTTCTGGAAAATTCCACATTATACATAGATGGCAATGACACACAGACAACCGGCGGCTGGGGCGAGGAATTCAATTTTTCAACTATGGTAAGGGATCGGTTCGGAAGAAATATCACAGTCTATGCATGGCATGAGGTCTCTGCAGGAAGCTATGTATTGATAGACAGCTGGATATGCACATCCTGCGCATCATGGACACAGGCAAACTTCACCTATGATTATGTTGCAGATAATATGTCTACATGGGACTTTAAGTTCAATGCTACAAATGCAGACAGCTCAACCGAACTTTCCGGATACAGTTACACTATTGAAAAAGATGATATAAACTCAGACATTATTGATCCTTCAAATGAAGTCACAATAAACAGGACTGATACAACTGTCTTTTCAATAAGGTCTTATGACAGGGACAATGACACATACACTAACAATTCAAACAGTAAGATTTGGATAACCATACATGATATAGAGAGTTTTGAGCCAAATCCAACATATTTATCAAGTGATGACGGCTGGATAAACAGGACTATGGCAAACAGTGACTGGTGTGCTGATGAGGGTAAATATTATCTTGGGCCGGAAAAGCATAGATGGAAAGGTGGCACATATGGTGACAGTGATGTAAAAGATAATGTCACAGACGCTATAAACTTCACATTGATGGGAACTCTTTCAAACACTCTTGTCAATCCGGACGGCGCATCAAATTTTACACGAGGCGCAACAATACAATTTACAGCTACAATACAAGATGATTGTCAGGAGCCAAGAACTGCCGATTCCACAATAATCCTTAAGATGATTCAAGGTGCCTTTGAAAGAAACTGCACTGCACTCATCACAGGTTCCTGCAACATTGTAACTGATTCAGGATTTCCTCTCGGATGGTATAATGTGACCATTACAAGCAATAAGACTGGTTACAATGATGGTTTCCTCTTGAACGAGAGCCAGTTTTTCCTAAGAAGCCCAATACAATTAGACAGTGATTCAAAAACTCCGTCTGCCACAGAAGTTCCATGGGGGCAGTCGCCGTACAATTTCACAGTAAATGTTACAAGCATAGACAATGAGTCTGTCACAGTCTATCTTTGGATGTCCAATAACTCAGGATCCTGGTGGATTGAGAACCAGACAACCTGCACCACTTGTGAAAATACAACCTTTTTCACAACAAAATCTTTCACAAACGATTCCATTGCAGGTAACATCTGGTATTTCAGGTTCAACGCAACATCTTCAACAGGATATGCAAATGACACTCTTTCTCAGCAATGGTTCAATGTCACAAAAAATCAGATAGATCTCCGTCTTTTCGGGAACAACGGTTCTTCAGTCAACAGGACATCA
>JAUVES010000121.1 GCA_030594675.1 Candidatus Nanohaloarchaea archaeon | reverse complement strand
AACCTTGAAAAGTATCGTATGGTAGCAGTGCCGACATTCGATTTCCTGAGCAAGGACGTGCAGCAGAAATTGCTCGATTACGCAAAGAACGGTGGATGTCTTGTGGTCGGACCGGGTGTGCCTCAACTGGATGAAAATATGAAAATGTGTGATATTCTTAGCAGGCATATGGATCCGGCACAGGGGTGCCGTAGCACGCTCATGATCAAAGACTTAAAGCTTCGGAATGTTTTTCATTTCAATACCACACCAGTCCTTGAAGCAGACGGAAATACGATCATTTACCAAAAACCGGTGGGCAAAGGTAGCATCATTCATTTTGGTTTTCTCTTTCCGCGCCTTGATGATAGTATGCCTGAAGGAATTATTGATGTAATAGACAGCATTGCAGGATCTGCAGGGCTTAACAGGTTAATTGAGTGTACTGACCCACAAATAGATGTTGCCATTCATTCATCGGGTGACAGGAAATTCATGTTTTTAGCTAATACAGGCAAGACAAAAAAGGAGGTGGATGCCGGGCAAGTATACATTGATGTGTCCACTGAGCAAGTGACAGGCCCCCGAATAGTTCTTGCGCCATATGCAGTGAAGATCCTTGAGGCGGTGGAGTTTTGATCGGTGAGGATGTCAAGATTGTGGATTGGAGCGTTGACCAGTGGCAAAAGCTCTATCACGCATTATTTCACAGAATCGCACCAAAAACAACGATTGTGGTGATCCATAAAAACGGAGTGCCGATAAAGTTCATTGACTCACAAGATGGAAGCAGGTCAGATTTGCAGCAGGAATTATACACAGATGGTCAAAGTATGGGTGAACTTATCAAAACCATTCACTACAACACTGGTGTAGATGTGGTCTACGCGGTGTCCTATCCTGTGATCCGTACGATCTTTGCCGAATTCCAGAGAACTGTTGATTTTGAGGATGATTATGTTAAGCAGCTGTTTGCACTCAAGGATGCTATTGCACTTGAAATGGGAGAGGGCATACTTCGTTATCCTGCGGGGTTGCAATGGCTTGCCAACCTCGAATATAAAACGATTAGGAAATTGTTCCGTGCTGTTCCGGATGATGCTCTTGTGATGCTCACAATATTCGGAGAGGAGGAGATTTGGACGAACTGGATAATTGGGATCGAAGGAGGTACGATCAACCTTATAACTACACTTGAAACTGTGAAACCCAGTGTTAGATTGATAACTGATTGGAGGCGTGAACACAAACTAATTTCTAATGCTGTGAAAAAATGGTTTGGAGTGAAACCAATTGCATTTTTTATGGATGAACATACCTTTGGGAAACTTCTTGGAAGTACGAGTAAATTTCGTTTTTTTCTGGATGCGCTGTCCACAAAAAAGATTATCTCAAAAGCAATGCCAATCAAATACAGGATATTACTGTTCCTTCGGCAGATATTTGGTAGAGTGGAATGAAATGGTAAATAATATATATGGTGTGTGATTATAATTTTTATTGAACAGTACAATTGACATATTTCAAGATATGATACTTTCCAGTCGGCAAATTTTCAAACGATAAAATCCCCACTAACGCTCGGATTTACTCGCACCTTATATTTATAAATATTTTATTTATTCATATTTTTATCAGGCCAATTTCATCCTCGTTGTTATTTTATTTCTCCTATACAAGTTTACACTTAAGATTTCATAATGCCTGATAATAATGGATATGTCTATTATTGGGAGAAGGGGAGGCAACTAAAAGCATCCCAATTATGATTGTCCTCAAATATCATTCGAACTGAAAGAGGACGAACAGTTTTTATGTCTTGATGAGATAGTAACTCTTGCATGTGTGGTTAAACATGCATGACATTCCCTCACATTTGAGGGTTTGCCTTTCTCTATCGACATTATTTTTTCCCGAAATAATTTCCTCTATAGACATGATGAAACATATGAATGCATTTCAGTATATCGAGATTTGAGGAGATAATTATACTTTATATACCAGAACAAAAACATGAAGGATATTTCCCATCCAGGATTATGGGATCGGTCATACTAATTCGGTAGTTATTGGTCTGGTATTTGTGCCCATAGGTATGATTGCAATGATATCAAGATGCCTAAACGAATTCTGCGTCATCGTCGAGTGGTTCTTCTACTACATGCCCATCATAGGCATTTATGTTGACAATGTTACTTTTGCCATGTATCTCCCAGACCGGGACGTAAATAAGCTGGATAGGTAAGTTGATTTCATTCTTGCTTGGTGATATCGTCTTGTTCTCATATACAATGGTATCACCTTTCACTTCATCTTTTTTCATGCTCTTAGTATGTTTGTCTATAATGGCATCCAGTGCCGTATCCTGAGCATCATTATCGATAATTACCGGTTCCTTGATATGGTAGTTCTCAGTTGGAATATCTGTATATTCGAGGATTCCCGGAATCCTAGTGAATTTGTTCTCACCGGTAATGGCGTTCACCATTCCTTCGCCCTGTCCATTCAGGTCAATAATCTCTGATGCTAATTTCCTTTTGGTTTCAAAGTCATACCTGTAACTATAATATGGTATGAATTTCAGTAAGAAATCCTGTACCTCTCCAACTTTTGCCTGACCTATCTTGATTGCACTGGTTTTTGCCATGTTGATGGGGAATGATGGAAGTGGGATACGAATTAAATTTTCATCCAATCCTTGATGATGAGGTCCGGATGGTTCTGGAGTGTCCCTGATACGAGTCACATCCAAGTTAATGTCCCTGCCTGAATCCTTATTCCTTGTAGGCGAGTTGAATTCTGGCCATTTGAATGAGGGTCCGGGGGTTGGTTCTGGTTCATTTTGTGGGGTAGAAGGATCAGGATCACTGAACAACCCAAACATACCTCCTTCCTGTTGGTCATGGACAGTAGGAGCTTCAAAAATGTTTCCATGAGTATCAGCATTTGGTGTTTCCAATATCAGCTCCATTGGTTCACCTGAAGCGTTAGCCAGTATTGCCCTGCCTATCTGCTGTTCCAGCATAGACTGGTCCCAAAGTATTAGTCCCAGATTTGCAGCAAAGTCTGCAAGTTCAGTGTTCGCGATGTTTAACAGGATGTAAAGCCCTTTGCCTTCAGTATTTTTCATGGAATCGGCAAACCTGCGTATAGAGTTGTAGTCAACTTCCCTGTCCAGTTTGACATAAACGCGGTCTGATGTTCCTTTGCTTGCCACTATATCTGAAATGTAAGACGAATCCACATCATATTTACATGCCTGGAATATGTCCTTGAGTATGTTAAGTACGGGTTGTTTGGTCATTTGAATCCGTATAGATGTTGTATTGGTATTAAAAAATGTTTCGGGTTTGGTTCTATGATACTCCTG
>JAUVES010000110.1 GCA_030594675.1 Candidatus Nanohaloarchaea archaeon | reverse complement strand
CCGCAGCGGCGACCTTGGCATTGCCTGCGAGGATATTGACGATGCCGGGGTGGCCGTCTTTGGTAGGGTTGATGCATAATTGCTGGGGCTTCTTGCCTTTCTGTATTATGCTGATCATAGGAAAGCCGCACTGTTCGCATTCTTTTTTCAGGCTCTTGACCATGCCAGTCTTCGGCAGGGAGTATGTGCTCTTGCAGTCCGGATACTTGTCGCAGGCTATGAACCTGCCGAACTTGGACATCTTTATCATCAATGTACCTTCGCTGCAGTTCTTGCAAGGGCCTATCGTGCTCTCATCTTCCTGGGTGTTTTTGACGGCCTTGACAAGGTCTTTTCCAATTTCTTTTTCATTCTCTTTGTATTTGTTAAGTATTGCTGTCAGTTTCTCTTCTGCCACTTTAATTATCTTGTCACCAGATTCTTTCTCGTGCTCTATGTCATCCATATGTTTTTCAAAATTTCTTGTCAGTTCTTCAGATATTATTTCCGGGCAGTATTTGTCAAGAGTGTCTATAACAGTCAGGCCGAGATCTGTCACCTCTATTCTTTTTTCCATAAGGTAGTCTCTCTTATATAGGTTGTTGATTATCTCTGCTCTTGTTGCCTTTGTTCCCAGGTTTCTTTTCTCAAGCTCCTTTATTATTGATGATTCATTATACCTGTTCGGCGGTTTTGTCTCTTTGTCAAGACGTGTTATTTTCTTGTTTTCTACAGTTTCGCCGTCTTTCATATCAGGCAATGTGACCTCTTCAAGCTTGACGTAAGGTTCGTAAAGGTCAAACCATCCGTTCTCAATAGTCCGTTTTCCTTCTGTTATGAACTTGTGGCTGTTGACATCAAGGACAATCCTTGATGATTCCCTTGTTGCAGGGGTGCCGAAGGTTGCGAAGAATCTCTTGACGATAAGATCATAGATCTTCTTGTCCCGTCCGGCTAAGCCTTTCGGTTTTTCGCCTGTCGGATGGATTGGCGGGTGCGCGTCATCTGTCTTCTTGCCGTTGTTCGGGACAAGTTTTTTCAGTGCAAGAAGTGCCTTTGCTTTCTGGTAATATTCTGCGTCATTGGACAATTTTTCCAGGATCTTTCTGAACTCCAGCTTTTCCGACAGCTGCTGGGAGCTTGTTCTCGGGTATGATATTACTGCTGCCTCATAGAGTTTCTGCGCTATCTGCTGCGTGTCTCTTGGGACTATGCTGAAAAGCTTGTGAGCTTCTACCTGAAGGTCTGTAAGGTTGAAAGGTGTGGGCGGTGCCTGCTTATATTTCTTGTTGACCTGTTCTTTGACTGTCGCATCCTTTCCTTCTGTCTCTTTGACTATCTCGTCTGCGGCATCTTTTTCAAGGATTTTGTCGTTCTCATACATTGCTATGAACTTAGGTGTCTGCATCTCTACCTGCCAGAAAGGTGTAGGTATGAATGCTCGTATTTCTTTTTCTCTTTTTGCCAGAAATAATAGTGCAGGTCCTTGTACTCTTCCTGCGCTCAGTACTTTGTATCTCCCTGCAGATTTTACTGCAATTGTCAAGGCTCGTGAAAGGTTGATGCCGAAATAGAAATCAAGGATATGTCTTGTAACTCCAGCCTCTGCAAGGCCGAAGTTGATGTGCGGTTTTGCGTTGTCGTAAGCGTTTATTAGGTCACCTTTTGTGAGCGTAGAAAATTCCATCCTCTTTGCGTCTGTTGTCTTGCAGAGGTATTTGAGGATTGTGAACGCTATCGTCTCTCCTTCCACGTCAAGGTCGGTTGCCACTATGAATTCTTTGGCATCTTTTGCAAGCAGTTTTATCATATCGTAATATTTCTTTGCAAATGCTGCATTTTTTGATACTTTAAAAGTGGGCTGCCATTCGGTGTCAAATACAGGGTATGTCCGGCTCTTGCTCTTCTGGGCGAGGCCGAACAGGTGGCCTACTGCCGGGACCACAAGGATTTTTTCGCCTTTTCTTTCCACTTCAAGATAGCTGACATCTTTGGCTTTCAGTGTCCTGACACCTTTTTCTGCGATGGCTTCGGCTATCTTTCTTGCGGCGGACGGCTTCTCTGAGATTATCATCTTGTATGACATTAATATCAAGGGTTGTCAGATGTTTTTATAAGTTTTTGTGTTTTTTTGCTGAAAACGAAACATTTATATAATTTAACAATATATACTACTTCTAAGTAAATGTGTGATACTTATGTCTAAAACATCAAAACCTAAAAAAAGCACTAAAATATTGATTGAAACTACGGCGGGCAATACTATATTAGATATAGGTAAAGATCATGTATGCAGTGATGTGAATGGTAAACTGTTTTTCAAAAACGCAAGTGATATTCAAGAAGGCGAATTGCTGTATTTTAGAAAAGAGCATATAGATAAAACTTTGGATGATATAGAATCTGATCTGAGAAAAAGTAATCGTTATAATGTCGCTTATAAAAGCTTGCATATTGATGATAAGCCTATGCTTAGTGTACTTTTGAATGAAAGTCTTGAAGCGAAAGGAATAACTGATTTTAGTGAGAAAGTTTCAGAGATACATAATTTGATAAATAAAGATGTTACAGAGAAGACCGTTCAAAACTGGCTTAATGGAAACACTGTAATGGTTGATAATAAATCGTTTTTAGTGCAATTATCTGAAATTGCACCTGGACTAAAAACATGGTCTGATGCGTTTTCAATTGAATTAATGATTGATGGAGAACTGAAAAGTGTGGATTATGATAAATTTAAAGATAAAATACCTATAGAAAAAATTACTGATTCAAATGGAAATGAGATTGATGTCAGGTATGGATCTCGGTATACACTATATGACCTGTATAAAAATATACGAATTGGTATCGGCCATTATTTAGCTAAATCAAAAAATGAAGGGGGCAGCAATAAAAGCACAAGCAAAACGACAACAGATAAAATTACTCTTGGCCATGAAATAGATATTGTAGTGAAACAATATCTTAATTATGTGACGGATGATATTGTTTCTGCAAAAGTCCTAAAAATAATTATGCTTGACAAAAAAGATGCTAAAACACAGATTAAAAAAAATGATTACAAACTTAAAAAAGGCATCATGAAGTTATCTTCCAGTGATTTGCCTGATTTTTTGGAAAAAAATAAGTTAGAACAAATAACACTTGAGAATACATTAAATGATATTAAGGGACTGGAATATGCGCTTGCAAAATATACATATAAGATCTTGGATGAAAGATTAAATCTGCAGGTAAGAGATATATTTACTGCGTATCATGTAGTACTTCCTTTGATAAAAGAATCTTTAAGTTCAAGAAGTGTTAAACATTATGATGTTACAGAAATAAATATTGATTCTGAATATGAGGATACAACTAATACGCTTAAAAAAGAATTAACTTATGATGAAAACAAGATTTTTGAAATTTTAATAGATGTTATCAGAGTTTCTTTGGATAGTGTTCCTTCTTTATATTTTGATGTTACTGAGGGTTTGTATGACTCTACTTTGGGTGATAAATCAAAAGGATCTAAACGTAGAATGCATCAGAATCAAATCAGTCTTGGTAAAGATTATGATTTATTGCTAAAATCATATGGTTATGATTTTACTAAAACAACAAGAAAAATGTTTTTAGGGAACCTGGAACTTTTTAAAAAATCAATTGCAATGGATGTTAATAAGAAAAAAGGCGTAGATTATCCAATAGATGTAACTGAACAGGATGGCATA
>JAUVES010000098.1 GCA_030594675.1 Candidatus Nanohaloarchaea archaeon | reverse complement strand
AGATATATGTCCGGCGTGTCATAATACAGCTCTTTTATCAGCGGCTTTCCGTCCATCCTTGTAATCTCTGCCACAATGACAAGCGAGAACGACAGGAGGAACATCACAATTGCAAGCGCTGCTGTCTTTTTGCCTATCTTTTTTGCCGCATACCTGACACCGAGATATGAATAATATATCGCAGGCACTGCCATCGTGAAAAGATACCGCGGATCTTTCATAGGGATGTTCAAATAAGACATTACTGAAAATATCAATAATGCAAGCATTATCAGTTCTGCTTTCCTGTTGTCAAAGGTGGATTTCAGGCATGAACTGAGATTTTCTTTTCTCTTATAGATATATTGCGCAAGGCTGTAGATTCCTGATATGAGGCCGATGATAAAGAAAGGTGCAAATATGTTAATGACTGCAATAAAATGCAGGGGGTTGGCCGGCTGGATAAGATAGTCCCTGTAGAATATGTTGTTGGCGTACTGGTCTGCTATGCTTGTGAAGAGATTGCCGAACCTGATGTAATTGTAAAGGAACCATATGCCTATCGGTATTGAGAAAAGTATAATGCTTTTCACTATCTTTTTCGGATTGCCTAAAAATATCAGAAGCGGGAACAGCCCAAGGCCTGTATATCTTGCAAGTGCGCTCAGGGCCAGATAGAAGCCGGACATTGCTTCTTTTTTGATAATTGCAGCAACTGAAAGCTCAAGCAATGCGACTGACAGGAGCTCTGTACCGTTATAGAGGCCAGATATGAGGACATATGCGTTCAGGCTTACTGCATAGAAGGCAACCTTGTTGAAATTAAGCGTTTCAGCAAGCTTTGCGCTTGAATGCATGAAAAGGGCGGATATGAGGATGATATATATATATTCTGCCATACTGAAGCCGAATATGCTTAATATGCCTAAGATGAACGGCATCATAGGAGGCCTTAAAGGCTCAAGATATGTTCCATCTGAGAACCAGTACTTCGCATTTTCAACATAAGCGCTGAAATCCCATGAAAGGGCTGCTTGATGCTGAAATAGGAAATATGCTGTTGCCAGGATGAAAAGGATGAGAATCTTTTTGTCATAGAGTATTGATGCTCTTGGCTCTTTACCTGTATCAGACATCTATACACCCTTATCTTGTGACAATGCCTACACCTGCGATTATCAGGAGAATACCCATCCACTTGAACGGAGGGAACGCCTCTCCCAGAAAGGCTTTTGAGAAGACAGCCACCCATATGTAGCTTGTGGCGATTATAGGGTAAAGGATTGAGAGGTTGCCGTATTTCAGGGCGACAACGAAAAGTATTGTTGCGACTGCATATAACGATATCCCTATGATCAGCTTGTAATTATATACCCAGGACTTGATATCCATGCTTATGTCTGCTGATGCCTGCTTGAAAAATATCTGTCCTGCTGCGCCTAAAAGTGCGCAGAATGCGACAAGCGCAAAAATTATCAACTTAGTCTCCATCATAAAAACCTCTTTTGCTGTTTACAAACATTTTTGCGACATCTATTGCCATCTTCAAAGAATCTTTGAATACATTAAGCCTGCTGTCTTTGGAATTGCTCCATTCCACAGGGATTTCTTTTATCTTGTATCCTCTTTTTTTTGCAATAAGCAGTATCTCTGCGTCAAAGGCGAAACCGCCTATCCTCTGTAATGAGAACACAGGCTTTAATATATCTTTCCTGAACAGCTTGAAGCCGCATTGGGTGTCTCTTATGTCTTTTATTACCAGTAACCTGACAAAAATAGGGTATATGTTTCCGAGAGTGCTTCTGAGGAAGGGCTGTCTTTCTTTTATTATGGATTCTTTCATGTTTCTTGAGCCTATTATAACATCGTTGTCTTTAAGGTATGGCATCAGGATCTCTATCTCTTCAACAGGTGTTGAAAGGTCGGCATCTATGAAAAGAACAGGGTCGTATACTGCTTTTAGCATTCCTTCCTTTACAGAGTATCCTTTGCCCATGCGTTTTTTGTTCTTTACTATCTTTACATTCTTAAATATGCTTTTTGCAGTCTTTTCAGTGGTGCCTGCAGGAGGGTCAAGTGCGATTATTATCTCAAATTTTGTGAAATTGTCTTTAAGGTACTGCACTATCTTTGGGAGGGTTTTTTTCAGCCTTTTCTCGTCTTTGTAGATAGGTATTATGACTGAGATCTCTTTGAATTTCTTTGCCATGCCGGATATTTATCAGAAAACCTATATAAAAGAACTTTGCCTATTCTATCTTATGTCAA
This sequence comes from Candidatus Nanohaloarchaea archaeon, assembly GCA_030594675.1. Taxonomy (GTDB): domain Archaea; phylum EX4484-52; class EX4484-52; order EX4484-52; family GLR71; genus GLR71. The sequence continues at coordinate 1,697 of JAUVES010000098.1, read as the reverse complement.
ATTACTTTTCTCTTGCAGTTCTTGTTGCTCTCATGGTCATTGTCTACATACTTGACAGGAAGAATTTCAAGAAAGAGGGTACATTTTTCTATCTTCGCAGGACTGAGAGGGGACTTGCTTTTATTGATAAGTTTTCATCCAGGCATAAAAAATTCTTTGAGAGATTTTCAGATCTCGGGATAATATTCAGTTTCGGTGCGCTCGGCGCATGGTACCTGTTCAAGTGCAAGAAGTCTAAAGGTATTATTGTAAAGACTGTTTTGTCTTTTGTGCTGTTCTATCTTGTTTTCGGCTCTCTGCTGAAACTGTCCGCTCCTGAAGCCATACTTCCCTTATCCTTTTTCGGCGCTTCCGGCTTCATTGTCGCATTTCTTGTCAAAGCCGCATATGACATGATCTTCGTGGCTGCTGCCTTGCCTGCGGTTCAGCTTGTGCTTCCTATAAATATTCCCAGTGCTAATGTATTTTTTGTCCCTATCGATTTTTGGTTAATATGTATATTTGTGATACTTATAGCTCATGAATTCTCACATGCATTTGTGGCAAAGGCACAGGGTATAAATGTAAAGTCGTTAGGCTACGGTTTCCTTACTATACTTCCTTTAGGCTTTGCAGAGCCTGATCAGGAACAGATCAAGAAGTCAAAGTCGCTTGTGAAGACTAGGATATACGGTGCAGGATCTTTTGCTAATTTTATTGTTGCCTTACTATTCATGCCTCTTTTTTTAGGTGTGTTTTTTGCATATTCAAATTCAGTAATAGACGGTATTTCATATGAAGGCACTATTGAAGGCATGCCTGCATATGGCCTTCTGCCTGAAAACGGAATAATCACCAAAATCAATGGGAATGATACAAATGAGAGTTATATGCTTGAGTTTTTTATGAACAGTTTCAAGCCGGGTGATACTATATCTATTACTGTTGACAACAAGACATATGACCTTGTTCTTGCAAAAAATCCTGATAATGAGAGCAAGGCATTCATAGGCATAACAAATGTCGGCAAAAAGAGCAATATTCCTGGTTTTATAGGTCCTATCATTACCTCTACCCTGTTTTATATTGCAATTCTTTTCAATTTCATAGTCATGCTCAATCTGGGCATAGGCCTTGCCAATCTTTTGCCGATAAAGCCTTTAGATGGAGGCCTTATGTTTGAGGAGATTGCCAAGACTGCAGGGATAAGAAGCTGGAAGAATGTTGTGAAGTTTGTGTCTATGTTTACGCTTGTTTTGCTGCTTTTCAATATATTCGGCGGCTGGTTGTTTTAGAGGATCTATGATTTTATTTTATTGATGATATCAGTTATATCTTCTTTATGCCTAATCACGAGATATGCGGCAGACACTGCTATAAAACCTCCTATAGCACCAAAGCCAGGATAAGCTACTATATATTCTCCGACAGGATTCATATAAACCACATTTAATATATTAATAACATAGATATTTAAATTTTTTCAAGGTTTTTCATAGAATACAGAGATACAGATTTAACTTTATTTCAAGATATCTACTTATGATATTCAGATACAGGTCGTGGATTGTTTTAGAGGATCTATGATTTTATTTTATTGATTATCGCATTTATTATATCTTCTTTATTATAATATACATATGCTGTGGCTAATAATGGAATTATTGCACCGACATAGATGAAATTGACAGGTTCTATTACTTCATACACCATATAAC
>JAUVES010000024.1 GCA_030594675.1 Candidatus Nanohaloarchaea archaeon | reverse complement strand
CCATATCTATGACCAGAAATGATGCTTGTAAGTATTATTATTTGTTGTTTTATTTATTGTTTTATATGTCTTTGGTTATTTATTATTATTATTACTAACTGGTAATTCCTTTATAAATCTTTGGGTCTGTGTGGGTGTTTTACCTTTATTCCCCAATAACTTTCACAATAATCTCTCTTTGCCTTGCAGGGACATCGAAGTCAAGAAATACTATCTGCTGCCAGGTTCCGAGCATCGGTTTTCTGTTTTCAACCGGAACTGTTAGTTCGGGTTTTATAAACATTGACCTTATATGGCTCTTGCCGTTCCTGTCATTCCATGTCTTGTGGTGCTCATAGTCTATGCCTGAGGGGGCAATTCGCTCAAGGGCAGCCTTTATGTCTTTTTTTAAGCCCGGCTCAAACTCCATTGTGGTTATGCCTCCTGTAGACCCGGGTGAGAATATGTTTACTATGCCGTCTTTGATATTGCTTTTTTTAATTATGTCTGTGATGTCTTCTGTCATATCTATTATGTCAAGGTCTTCTTTTGTTGATATGTGTATTTTTTCTGTGAATATCTTCATAGATGTTGTTTTATTTATCAATATATTTAAATCTTTGAATTCTATTGTTTCTTATGTTGGATTATCTTGTTTTTTCAATAGCTCTTATTGGTACTGCACTTGCCGGCTGGCAGGATTTTAAAACATCAGGTATTGAAGATAAATATGCAATCTTTATAGGTGGCAGTGGCATTCTTATTTATCTTGCAAATTCTATCTATACTGGTGTATGGACAGGACTTTATCACAGCATTGCTGTGGGTATTGGCTTTCTTGCGTTTGGCTATATTATGTATTATGCAAACCAATGGGGTGAGGCAGATGTTCTCATTCTTGGCGCTCTTGGATTTCTTATTCCTGCTTCTCTGTCTTTTTTTGCGCTGCAAATTTCTTTCCCGTATTATGCACTCTTTTTTATTGCTACAGTATTTATTGTAGGGGGAGCGTACTCTATATTATATAGTGCTGGTATTGCTTTGCAGACGAAAGGATTTTTTGGTAAATTTATTCATGTGCTTGAGCAGTACTCAAACATTTTACTTAAATTGCTGGTGTGCCTGTTCATTTTTTCAGTTCTCTCTATCAGGTATGCACAGGATCATTTTTTTCTGTTTATAGATATCATGTTGCGCCAGCTTTTGCTATTGCATCTGCTTGTGATTATTGGTTATGTATTTATCTGCTTTGCAAAGACTATTGATCGTTATTCGTTCCGCAGGCAGGTCAATGTCTCTGATCTTTGTGAGGGTGATGTTCTTGCTGAGAATTTGTCTGGTGCAGATGTTTCCAAGAAACTGAAAGGGAAACTGTTTGCAGGCCTTAATAGTGATGATATAAAGTCTATCTGTAAAATAAGGAAAAAAGTGTGGATAAAAGAAGGAGTTCGGTTTGCGCCAACATTCTTTTTCTCGCTGATTTTTGTGTGGCTTATAGGAAATGTCTTTGCTATTCTCTTGTGATTTTCTATTTCTTTTTTCGGTGCCTCATCTTCTTCTTTTTCTTACTAAGTTTGTGTGTACGCATTTTTGAACTTTTTCTTTTTTTCCCGCAAGGCATTGTCTTATCACCAAGTGCAAATATTTGTTCCGATGTCTTTTTAAATCAATTGCTTTTATCTTTTATTCAATGACAATTGGTGTTGCTTCACTATGTCCTGTGTGTCCAATACGGCTGAGCTGTTCTTTAAGCTCTTTTAGCTGTTTTGAGAATTTTTCGTTTTCTTCTTTTAGCTGTGATATTGTTCCTGCAATTTCTGCACCATCTTTACCTTCAGGGATCTGCAATGTTGTACCTGAGATTTTCTTTTCAAGTGAGTCAATCTTTTCTTTCATAGCTTTGTTGATCTTTACCTGGATATCTGTGAGCTGTCCTGTATTTTTATTTCCATAATTCGGTTCGCCACTTTTTGTCTTGATAGTGCTGTAGATTCTTCTGTTGCTTTCTTTTTGTGTTTCTGTTATTTCTGTCCTGAAAGTTTCAACAAGATCTGTGATATCTTTTTTTATGCCTGAGACTTTTTTGTCTTGTTCGTTGATAATTTCATTTATCTCTTCGCCTGTTATGCTACTTATCTTTCTTTTCTGCTCTTCTGCAAATATATTAAGTTTCTTGTTTATATCAACTTCTATCGTCTCTATTTTTTTTGCGTTTGATTCCTTTGTTTTTTCCATGTTTTTTGTTATGTCATTTGCTATTATCTTTATGTTTTCAAGAGTGTCTGACAGATCAGATTTTACTTTTCCCTCAAGGCCACCCTCTACTTTTGATTGCAGTTGGGCTACTTTGTTTTTTAAGCTGTTAAAATCTTCACTAATTGTGTTTTTCAATATTTTCATCTCTCCGAAATGTATGAGAAAGTCGTTTAAGCTTTCTGCTTTCAGGGCTTCTCTGGTCTTTTCCAATTCTTCGAGCTTATTTATGAATGTCTTTGCTGTCTCTGTCTCCAAAGAGGTGTCAATGCTCTTTATAGAATCAATCATTTCATGCCCGACTTTGCTTATGTCTTCCAGGCTTTTGTTTGTCTTGTTCTGGTAGTCAGTCATTGCATGCTCCATCTCTATGAGTTTTGCTTCAGTCTTGTTCTTGTTTGTATCTATTGTCTTGTTTATATCGCTCATGTTTTCCTTTTTGAAATTCTCCATCTTATCTTTTGTGTCTTGTTCTATGAACTTTAGCATGTCTTTTAGATTTTTTATAGTGTTTAGGCTTCTTATAAGGTTTCTGTTGAATGTCTTGCTGTTCTCCTCTATTGTGCCTATCTTTGTGCTGAAGTCCTCCAGATTCGTATTGATCTTACTTTTATCTTTGTCTATGCTGTTTTCTATATTTGATATACATATGTTCAGATCGTTTATCTTGTTATCCATATTTTCGCTGTTTTTATTGACTTTTTCTATTACTTTTCTGTTCTTCTGGTCGCCTCTTTCTTTAAGGATAACTATCTCTCTTTGTATGTCATGAAGGATGTTGTATACTTTTTTCTGCATTGCGCTTAGATTTGTGTTGTTTTTTTGCTCCAGCTGCCTGATTTTTGTATCTATATCATCAAACTTTGCTGTTTTATCTGGCATGTTTAAATTTCCAAGTTTCTCTGCAATATTGCTGCTGAAGTTTTCCTTGCTTTTTTCAATGTTCAATATTGTGTCTTCTATTGAGCTGTTCAGCATATCTGTCTTCTTTTCAATCTCGTCAATCTTTACTTTGAATATCTTATTTATTTTTGTCTGTATCTTTGTTATTGCTTCAAGCTTTCCTGTTGATTTATCTGAACTGCTGGTGTCTTTGTTGTATTCTGCAGGCATTGGGTCCAGTTTTGGTGTTATGTTGCCTGAAGTGCTCTTTAATGTTACTATCTGACTTAAGATGTCTTTGATCTGTTCCTTGACTTCAATGTTTGCTTTTGCAATCTTTTCTATCTCAGCATTCATCCTGTCTTTGTGCTCATCCTTTAATGTGATTATCTCATTTTTGATTGCGCTTGTGTCTATATTTTCCAGCCCTTTATTACCTTTGCTGTTTTCAAGCATATTTTTTATAGCATCCATAGCATTTGCAATCTTTTGATTCGTGTATATCTTTTCATCTTTTATCTGGTGTGTTATATCAGCTAATGTGCTGTCAAGCTCTTTCATCTTTTCATCTATATTTTTTGTTGTCTGGTCGCTGTATACTGGTGCCTGGATCTGTGCAGATCCTGCCTGGTTTTTATTTCCTGCAATAGCTATTAGCTTTTCCATGTTTTTTGCAAGAGTTGTTATCTTAAGACCGGTCTCTTCTTCAATTCTTTGTATGTTGACTGTGTTTTTGTCGCTTTTTTCTGAAAGGATTTTTGATGCTATCTGGACTTTTTTTATCAGGTTTATCATGCCTAAGTACTTGTTTTCATTATTTCCAATGTCGCAGTCTATACCTTTTATATTTTCTATTTCCTTCGCAAGTGTTTCTATCTTCTTGTCATATGTTCCAAGCTCTTCCCTGACACCGCTTATGAGAGTTGCAAAATCTGTGTTCACTTTTTCAAAATCTTCATGGATTTTGTTGAATTCTGTTTCGCCTATCGGTTTCTTCTCTTCAAATCCTGATATTGCTTCCTTGATTTTTGAGAGCTCATCCAGTACAGTTATTAGATCTGAATCATTTACTGCAGTTGTTTTGTTGCCGCCTGCTTTTTTTATCTTTTCGTCAAAGATTTTCAAAGCGTCAGTCATAAGGTCTATTTTTTTGCTGAATATTGCAATCCGCTCTGAGAAGTTCTGGAGACTTTCCTTGTTCTGTATGATGTCCAATCTATCTGTCAGCGTCAGATCTTCAAGGCTTCTTAATGTAGTTTTTGCATCTTTGATATCTTTGAGTGCGTCTGCATCTTCCAAAGTCTGGATTATTTCTATGTTTTTCCTTATTTTTTCAAATACATTTTCAAGATTGAGCAGCTTTTTTTCAAAATCAAGCTCGGTAATCTTTCTTTTGTTACTGAATTCTTTGAATGAATCTATAAGATTGTCTATCTTTTCGTCTCCTGAAGAATTAGTATTTTCAAACATTATTCCAATCACCAGATATAAGCCTACTGTACTTTAATTGTTCTTTTGTGTTATATATAAGTTTTGCTGAAAGCTATTTTGTTAAGCCATGTTATCCATATAGCTAATACCATTATTATAAGACCGCCCTGCCATAACAGGTTATGGGTGAAATCAAATATGCTTAGCCCGTAGGTGTATGTAAGGTGAAAAGTTGTTGCAAGGCGCGCTACATTTACTATGAAGATTATTGGTATGCTTAGGCCAATGCCTATCAACTTTGCTTTTATGCTTGAGCGTCTTGTTGCGATGATAAGGGAGAAAATTGCAAGGAATGATTTCCAGCCGCTGCAATCTTTTACTACATCTGCTGCGAGGGTTCCTGATTCTGTTGATATTATGAACATATTTTCTATCCTGAAAAAGTCTGTTCCTAGTGCTATGAGTACTTTTTCCGTGGCATCGCTTGTTATTGTGCAGATGAGGTTGAAATCATATCCAGTCCATACAATAAGATGCAGAGGTATTGCAAGGAGCGTGAAAGTAGTCAGAAATATGAGTGTATCCCACATTCTTATCTGATTTTTTGTGAAATTCTTTATTATGTCTTTTTCAATGAGCCTTATATCTTTTTTTAGCCAGCTGCGTTTATTTTTATGCTTTTTCACCAGAACACCTTACATATTTCAAGAAGCTATATACATTGGCTGATCGTGACATGTAGGTGGCTCAAATATAGTGTTGCATGTTGTGCATTTTGCTCCTTTTTCATGCTTTTCGAGTTTGTGACCTTTCTTGCAGTCTATCTTTATTTCTTTTCCGCATTCTTTGCATTTCCAATTCATAGTATCACAATTAATTGTTTGTTTTGTTGGCTTTTAAAGTTTTCGGTTTTTGTTGTTGTGTTAACTAATTTTTTAGTTTACTCATAATCAGCATCTACAATCTCTTTTATTTTCTTTGCCTTTTCCCTGCCTATGCCTTCTATCTCTTCCAATCTTTTTTCTTTGCAGTTTACAAACTTTTTTATTGTCCTGAACTTTTCAAGTATTCTTCTGCTTAGCCTTGAGTTTATGTCCGGGAAGCCTGAGACTATGTATTCCTGTATCTCTCCTATTGACTTTGACCGTTTTGTTCCTCTTATCTGGATGTCTTTTCTGTCTTTCTGCTCACGTCTTGCAAGGGCTGTTATCATCTCTGCTGTATCTTCTAAATCTCTTGTGTGTATTATAGGTATGCTGAAATCACAAATTATTGATGCAAGAGCACCTCTTATTGCATTGGGGTGAATGTTTCGTATGCCGTAAAGATTTTTTCCTTCAAGAATCACTATCGGTTTTTCAAATGTGCTTTTAAGCTCTGTCATCTGCCTGAAAAGGCGCTGGTCTATTATTGACTGGAGAAAGTCTCCTGCTTCTTTTCTTTCTATACCTACTTTGTCTGATATAATTATGTCTCCTACATCCAATGATTTTGAGACTATAGTTATCTCTTCTATATCTGACATCTTTTTGATCAGCTTCTGTTCTCTGTGATCTATGTGTATTGTGATTGCTTTTTTGTCAAAGTTTTCAAGAGATTTCTGAGGCTGTGCTTTTTTTCTCTTTATTTCTGTTCCTGTGCTGTTGAAATTCAGTCTCATGCTGTCCATAATTTGTTTCATTTTTCTTTCCTTGTTTCTTGTGCTCCAGTAATATGCCTCATCAATTGTTCCTTTTGTCATCAGTATATAGACTTCTCCCTCCTTTTCCCTTCCTGTCCTTCCTCTTCTCTGTATTGTCCTTATCTCAGATGGTATAGGCTCGTAGAATATTACTGTGTCAACTTTTGGTATGTCAAGACCTTCCTCAGCGACAGATGTGGCTATAAGGACATTATATTTGCCTTTTCTGAACAGGTCAAGAGTTTCTTTCTGCTTTTTCTGGGTATTTCCTTTTTTCTGGCCTATGAAGCTTACAGGCTTTAGGTCTGTGCTTTTTTCAAGTTCTTCAGTTATGATGTCTACTGTGTTTATGTAATGTGCAAATATTATTACTTTTTTATCTCCCGTTGCTCTTTTTTTTGCAATTTCTATTATCTTTTTTATTTTTGGGTGTTTTGTGCCTTTTGATGCAAGGTATGAGGTCAGTATTGATGCCTGGCTGACATCGTTATCTGATAAGAGTGTCTGTGATGCTTTTGTCTTTTCTTTCTTGAGCTTTAAGAAATATGCTTCAAGTTGAGGCAGTCCCTGTGTCTGGACAAGCTCTATTGCATGATTAAGTTTTATGCATGCTGCAGCGTCTGATATTGCTTTGAAAAGGATGGGGTCTCTTCTTTTTGCCAGCATTGCCCGTAATTTACCTGAGAGTTCAAGAAGTTCTCTTTTTGAAAGCTCGTTGTTTTTTATGACATTTAAGGATAGGAGGAACTTTATTTTCCTGCTTTTTGCAGATTTCAGCAGATTGCTTATCTTTTTGAGCTCTTCAGGGAACTCTATCTTTATCCATTCTACTTTTGTGTTTTTTACATATGGCTTTACATCCCAGTCATCTTCGTTTCTGATCTCTACATTTTCGCAGTAGAGGTTTCCGCATATAGTTCCTATCTTTTCTTTAGTTCCACCAGGACTTGCGGTGAGGCCTAGAATGAGCGGGTCTTTGGCCTGCTCTGAGTATTTTTTTGCGATGAATGTGTATGCGTAGTCGCCAGATATCCTGTGAGCCTCATCAAAGACTATTATGGAGATATCTTTCAGGTTCAGAGTCCCCTTTATTATGTCATTTTCTATTACTTGCGGCGTTGCAAATATGACTTTTGACTTTTTGTATATGTCTCCTCTTTTATCTGGCGCTACTTTTCCAGTAAGGATCTCGAATAAATCTGTGTCTATAATTTCTGTATTCATCAGGTCTCTGAAGCTTTTGAGGTGCTGCTCTACAAGAGGTTTTGTAGGAGCCATTATGAGCGCTTTTGTATCTTTGTGCTTGTTTAACCTGTGGGCTACTATACCAAGAGCTATTATTGTCTTGCCTATGCCTGTGGGCAGGACGACAAGTGAGTTTTTGTTGGAGCAGGTAGCGATTATGTTTTCCTGATACTTTCTTCTTTCAATTATGTCTTTTTTCAATAGTGGGTGATTGAGATATTCTGCCATGGCAAGTCTTTAGAGAATAAAGAATA